>JAKDIS010000041.1 GCA_030450335.1 Corynebacterium sp.
CGTGCCGACAAGCGCCCCGCCGTCAGGCGCGCAACCGGCGCAGCGCGCCGCGCGCGGTGTCGCCGTCCACCGTCTGCCAGAACGGCGGCATCGAGGAGCGCAGGAAGGAGCCGTACCGCTTCGTCACCAGCCGTTGGTCGAGCACGGCCACCACACCCCGGTCGTCGACGGCGCGCAGCAGACGTCCGGCGCCCTGCGCCATGAGCAGGGCGGAGTGCGTGGCGGCGATCTCCATGAACCCGCTGCGTCCGGCGGAGTCCACGGCCTCCTTGCGGGCCTGGGACAGCGGGTCGTCGGGACGAGGGAACGGGATCCGGTCGATGACCACCAGCGACAGCGAGGGCCCCGGCACGTCCACGCCCTGCCACAGGCTCAGCGTGCCGAAGAGGCAGGTCTCGGGCTCGTCGCGGAAGCGTTTGATCAGGGCGCCGAGGGAGTCGTCGCCCTGGCAGAGGATCTCGTGGGGCACGAGGGTGCGCAGTTCGGCGGCGGCGTTCTCCGCGGCGCGGCGGGAGGAGAACAGTCCCAGCGTCCTGCCGCCGGCGGCGGAGACGAGCTGGGCGAGTTCGTCGATGGACTCCGGTGAGGCGCCTTCGCGTCCGGGTGGGGGCAGGTGGCGGGCGGTGTAGAGGATGCCGTGCGTCGCCGGGTCGAAGGGGGTGCCCACGTCGAGGGTGGTGCACGCGGAGGCGGCCAGTCCCCAGGTCGCGAGCATCGAGGTGAAGCGTCCGCCGAGGGCGAGGGTCGCCGAGGTCAGGATCACGGTCTGGTCGGCGAAGAGGCGCCCGCGCAGCAGGTCGGACACGCTGAGCGGGGCGACGTACACGCTGCGCCGGTTGCGGTCGCCGGAGAGCCAGACGACGTCCTCGCCGAGCAGGTCGTCGGAGGTTTCGGACGTTTCGGACGTTTCGGACGCTGCGTCGCCGCTACCGTCCCCGCCCTCGGCGGGGGACGCCTCGAGGATGCGCACCACGGTGTCGTGCATCTCCTCGCAGGCGGTGAGGCAGGAGAAGATCTCCGCGGACTTCTCCTGGTCGGCCTCGCTCACGGCGCTGCCCGGGGAGCCGGACGCCCCGCCGGTGCCCTGCAGCCGGCTGCGCGTCTTCCACAGCGCGTCGCGCAGCGCGTGCAGGGGTTCGACGAGGGTGATCGGCACGGACGTCCAGCGTCCTTCCGGGGCGGTGTGCGCGGTGACCGCCGCCTCGATCTCGGCGGTCCAGGTGTCGCCGGCGGTGAGCAGTTCGGCGGCGCAGTCGTCCGGGCCGACCTTCTCGCAGCGCCGGGCGAGGATCGCCACCGCCGCACCGGAGAGTTCCTCGGTGGCCACGGAGGTGATGCGTCCCTCCAGCTCGTGGGCCTCGTCGATGACCACGGTGTCGTGGTTGGGCAGCACGGACTGTTCGGACAGGGCGTCGATGGCCAGCAGGGCGTGGTTGGTGACGACCACGTCGGACTGGGCGGCCTTCTCCTTGGCGGCCTCGGCGAAGCACTGGTCGCCGAAGGGGCAGCGGGTCGCGCCGACGCATTCGCGACTGGTCACGCTGACCTGGCGCCAGGCGCGGTCGGACACGCCGCGGGGCAGGGTGTCACGGTCGCCGTCCTCGGTCTCCTGGGCCCACTCGTGCAGACGGGCGACCTGGGAACCGGTGGCGGTGACCTCGGCCTCGTCGATGAGTGCTTCCGTACCTTCTGCGCCGTCGGCACCTGAACCCGCGGTGCCGTCGCCGATCCGGTTGAGGCACAGGTAGTTGTTGCGGCCCTTGAGGATCGCGAAGGACGGACGCCGGCCCAGCTCGTCCTTCAGTGCCTCGGTCACCCGCGGCAGGTCACGGTCGACGAGCTGGCGCTGCAGCGCGATCGTGGCCGTGGAGACCACCACCCGCTCGCCCGAGCCGACGGCGTGCTCCAGCGACGGCACCAGGTAGGCCAGGGACTTGCCCGTGCCGGTGCCCGCCTGCACGGCGAGGTGACGCTGCGAGGAGATCGCCGTGGACACCGCAGCGGCCATCCGGCGTTGCCCGTCACGACGCGACCCGCCGAGCTCCCCGACGACGTGGTCGAGCAACCCGGTCGTCCTCTCTTCTGCCTTGGTTCCCTTCGTGCTCACCTTGGTACCCACAGGTCCGCTCATAGATCGACGAAGCGGACGCTGAGGGCCGGCTCGTCGCGCGACAGGGCCAGCCCCTCCCACGGCAGGGAGACGAGCTGGCGGGCGAGGTGGTCACGGGACTCGTCGAGGGTGGGCAGGTCGTCGACGAGACGTCCGTCGCGAACCATCGGCACGGTGAGCTCCACCGGGTGCAGGATCCCGAGATCCGGGGTGTCCGCCTCCAGCGGGTACACGACCTCCTCGACGGCGGTGCCGGTGTCGCGGCAGGCGCGCAGGGCCCGCTTGGCCCCGCCGTGGCTGGCCTTGTGGCTGCTGCGCTTGGCCACCGGGTGCCCGTCGACGGAGGTCAACTTGTACACCAGGCCCGCGGTCGGCGCCCCGGAGCCGGTGACCACCGAGGTGCCCGCCCCGTAGGTGTCCACCGGTTCACTGCGCAGTGCGGCGATGGCGAACTCGTTGAGGTCGGAGGAGACCACGATGCGGGTGTCGTAGGCGCCGAGCCCGTCGAGCTGGGTGCGGACCTGCCGGGCGAGCACGCCCAGGTCACCGGAGTCGATGCGCACCGCACCCAGGGCGGTGCCGGCGACCTCCACGGCGTTGCGCACGCCCTGGGTGATGTCGTAGGTGTCGACCAGCAGGGTGGTGCCGGGGCCCTGGGCCTCGATCTGGGAGCGGAACGCCGCCTTCTCGTCCGGCCGACCGTGCTCGTCGACGTGCAGCAGCGTCCACGCGTGCGCGCTGGTGCCGCCGGCGGGCAGCCCGTAGCGTGCGGCGGCCTCCAGATTGGAGGTGGAGTGGAAGCCGGCGAGGTAGGTGGCGCGCGCGGCGCTCACCGCGGACTGCTCGTGGGTGCGCCGCGAACCCATCTCGATGATCGGACGTCCCTCCGCCGCGGTGACCATGCGCGCGGCGGCGGAGGCGACGGCGGAGTCGTAGTTGAGGATCGAGAGGATCACGGTCTCCAGGATGACCGTCTCGGCGAAGGTGCCGCGCACGGTGAGGATCGGCGAGTTCGGGAAGTAGACCTCGCCCTCGCGGTAGCCGTCGATCTGCCCGGTGAAGCGGTAGGTTCGCAGGTACTCGCGGGTGGTGTCGTCGAGGAAGTCCAGGCCGGCGAGCTGCTCCTCGGTGAAGCGGAAGTCGCGCACGGCCTCCAGCACACGCGCGGTGCCGGCGACCACACCGTAACGACGCTCATTCGGCAGCCGCCGGGTGAACACCTCGAAGCTGCACCGGCGGTGCGCGGTGCCGTCGCGCAGCGCGGCCTGCAGCATCGTCAGTTCGTACATGTCGGTCAGCAGGGCGGTCGACCGGCCTGCTGTGTCGGCTGCAGTATCGGCTGGGTTATCGGTGTGCTCGGTCACGGTCGTCCATCCTAGTCGGTAGTCTGGACACCATGACTTCACCCGCCGCTCCCGCCGCACCGGCGGTCACCCCTGTGGAAGAGCAGCTTCCCGACACCCTCACCGAGGCGGACCTCCCCTGGCAGTGCATCTGCTGGGACGACCCGGTGAACCTGATGAGTTACGTGACCTACGTCTTCCAGACCGTGTTGGGCTACTCCCGCAAGCGGGCGACCGAGCTGATGATGCAGGTGCACAACGAGGGCAAGGCCATCGTGAGTTCCGGGGAGCGCGACAAGGTCGAGGGCGACGTGAAGAAGCTGCAGACCGCCGGCCTGTGGGCCACGATGCAGCGCTCGGAAGGTTAGTGCGGCACACGATGGAGGGCATGCGATGAAACCGTGGACGAAGAAGAAGAGCCTGGTGCGCGGCGTGCGTTTCGTCACCGAGCTGGAGCCGGTGGAGCGTGAGATGCTCGGCAACAGCGCCGCCAACGTCGGCGAGCTGCTGATCGGGCGGGCGCGTTCGGCGCCGAAGGACGAGCTGGCGGAGATGACGGGCCTGCCGTCGGGGCACACCGACGCGCCGGACGACCCGGTGCTCGCGGCGATGCTGCCGTCGTTCTTCCGTGACGGTGACGAGGAGGTCGACGGCGAGGCGGGGGTGTCGCGCCAGTTCAACGAGACCGACATCATCAAGGGCAAGCTCACGAACCTGCGCCTGGTCAGCGAACTGCTCGGCCCGGACGGGTCGGTGAACGTGAGCCTGAACACCGAGCAGACCGGGCCGTGGCTCAATGCGCTGACGGACATCCGTGCCTTCCACAACGGCCAGATCGAGTTGATCAGGAAGCGTCTGGACGAGTTCGGCGAGACCGGTGGCCAGGCCGGTGCGGACGAGATCGCCGCGGCGGAGAACTACGTGGAGTGGCTCGGCTACCACCAGGACAGCCTGCTGACGGCCCTGATGGGGCCGATGGACGTGCCCGAGGAATGAGCGGGGAATGAGTACCGGCGGCCTGACGGACGTGCCGGGCCTGTTCCTCGGCCACGCCGAGGTGCAGAGCTCGGGGGTCAGCGTGGTGGTGTGCCCCGAAGGTGCGGTCGGGGCCGTCGACGTACGCGGTGGGGGACCGGGTACCCGGGAGACCGACCTGCTGGCCCCGTCGAACTCGGCGGAGGCGGTGCACGCCGTCGCGCTGTGCGGCGGGTCGGCCTTCGGGCTGGACGCCGCAGGCGGGGTCATGGCCGAACTCGAGGACCGCGGCATCGGCCTGCAGGTGCTCGGCGACCTCGCCCCGTCTCTGATCGTGCCGATCGTGCCGTCGGCGGTCATCTTCGACCTGCCCGTCGGCGACCCCGCGTCACGTCCGACGGCCGACACCGGACGCCGGGCCGTGCAGCGTGCCCTCGACTGCTCGCAGGACGGCTCACAGGACAGGACGCAGGACGCGGGGAACGTCGGCGCGGGGCGCGCGGCGACCGCCGGCGCGCTGAAGGGCGGCTTCGGCGAGGCGTCCTGCGGGGTGGACCTGCCGGGCGGCGGGCGTGCGGTGGTGGCCGTCGGGCTGGTCGTCAACGCCGTCGGCTCGGTCGTCGACCCGTCCACCGGGGCGTTGTGGGGGAACCGGACACCCGAACCTGTCCCTGAACCGACCGCGGCGGGGTTGCGCACCATCCTGGAGCGCGGCGTCGACGGCACCAAGATGACCGGTCCGGACCCCTCGCCGATGAACACGACCATCGGTGTCGTCGCCACCGACGCGACGGTGACCAAGGCGCAGGCCGAGCGTCTGGCCATGGCCGCGCACGACGGCCTGGCCCGCGCCGTCCGGCCCTCGCACCTGCCGATGGACGGCGACACCTTCTTCGCCCTCGCACCGTCCGGCGCACGTGGCGGTGTGGCGACCACCGACCTGGCGGCGCTGTGCGCCGCGGCGGCGACGGTGACCGAACGGGCGGTCGTGGAGGCAGTCCTGGCCGCCGAGACCGCATTCGACGTGCCGTCCTGGCGCGACGTGATGAACTGACCCGGCAGACCCCACACACCCTGAGGAGAACCATGAGCGGATCAGACGTAACCCAGAGCAGTACGAACGATACGGGCCGGACGCGCTTCCGCGACCGCGGGCGGGTCGGCCAGGCACTGGTCACCACCCTGGTGTTCCTGGCGGTGCTGTGGGCGGTGCAGGTGGTGAACTGGGCGTCCGGCAACCGGCTGGTGTCATGGGGTATCCACCCGCTCGACTTCTCGCGGATCTGGGGGATCCTGCCCGCCCCGTTCATCCACACCAGCTTCTCCCACCTGCTGGCCAACACCCCGGCGGTGGCGGTGCTGCTGTTCCTCGTCGCACTGTCCGGGCAGAAGGCGGTGTGGGCGTCGACCGTGGTGACCACGCTGGTGGCCGGGGTGGGCGTGTTCTTCCTCGGCGGGGAGAACACGGTGCACGTCGGGGCGTCGATCCTGATCTACGGGTGGGCGGTGTTCCTCGCCGTGCGCGGCATCTTCACCCGGGCCGTCCCCGAGATCCTGCTCGGTGTGCTGGTCATCATCCTCTACGCCGGACTGTTCTGGGGCATCCTGCCCAACCAGCCCGGGGTCAGCTGGCAGGGGCACCTGTTCGGCGGCGTCGGCGGTGCCGTGGCGGCCTGGGGTGCGGGGCGTCCGGCGATCAAGCAGCGCGAGCAGGACAAGGCGCTCAAGGCGGCCAAGGGCTCCTAGTGCACTTAGGGCACCGCGTAGGGGAGCGCGGGCCTAGACTCGGAGGGCATGGACGACCTCACCCCCGCAGCACCGACCGCGTCAGCACCCATCGGCATCTTCGACTCCGGGGTCGGCGGGCTCACCGTGGCCCGCTCCATCATCGACCAGCTGCCCGGCGAGTCGGTGATCTACATCGGCGACACCGCGAACTCCCCCTACGGCGACAAGCCGTTGGCCACGGTGCGCTCACTGGCCACCAGCATCGCCGACCAGCTCGTGGAGCGCGGCTGCAAGATGATCGTGGTGGCCTGCAACTCCGCCTCCGCCGCCTTCCTGCGCGACGCACGCGAGCGCTACCCGGTGCCGGTGGTCGAGGTGATCCTGCCGGCGGTGCGCCGCGCGGTGTCGGTGACGCGCAACAACCGCGTCGGGGTCATCGGGACACGGGCGACGGTCACCTCGGGGGCCTACCAGGACCTCTTCGCCGCGAGCCCGGGCGTGGAGGTCGTCGCCCAGGCGTGCCCCCAGTTCGTGCCCTTCATCGAGCGCGGCATCACCTCCGGACGCCAGCTGCTGGGCCTGGCGGAGACCTACCTGGAGCCGTTGAAGGAGGCGGGGGTGGACACCGTGGTGCTCGGCTGCACCCACTACCCGCTGCTCACCGGCGTGATCCAGCTGGTCATGGGTGACGACGTGACGCTGGTGTCCTCGGCGGAGGAGACCGCGAAGATGGTCTACCGCACCCTGAGCGACAACGACCTGCTCGCCGACCCCCACGCCGCTGACGGTGCAGGTGCCGCCGCCCCGGAGCTGACCTTCGAGTCCACCGGTGACCCGGCCCGTTTCGCGTCCCTGGCCTCGCGTTTCCTCGGCCCGTCGGTGGCCGGGGTCAGCCGGATCCCGGAGATGCTGCGGTAGCCGTCCGGCACCCGTCGGCGGCTGTCGGAGGCCTGGCTCATGGATCCACGGGGGTATCATGTAACAATGACGGGCATGGACATGACCATTCTGGGATGCTCCGGGAGTCTCTCCGCCCCCGGCAACCCCGCCTCCGGCTACCTGCTGCGGACGGCGGACGGGCGTCAGATCCTCATGGACGTCGGACCGGGCGTGCTGGCGCGCCTGCAGGAGCTGGGTAACCCCGGTGACGTGGACGTCGTCTTCTCCCACCTGCACCCGGACCACTGCTCGGACTTCCCGTCGCTGGTGGTGTGGCAGCGCTTCCACCCCACGCGTGCGGCGTCCGACCGCCACGTCCTGCTCGGCCCGTCGATCGCGGCACTGCACCTGGGGCGCGCCTCGGCGGACCACCCGTCGCAGGTCGACGACTTCTCCGACATCCTCGACGTGCACTCCTGGCGCGCGCCGGCGGCGCAGGACGCCCCGGTGGTCTTCGACGACACCTCCCGCGGCACCGTCTACCCGGGTCACCGCATCGGCTCGGCGACGTTGTACGCCGCCCCGGCGGTGCACCCGACCGAGTCGTACATGATCCGGGTGGAGGACCGGGACGGCTCCTCGCTGGTCTACAGCGGCGACACCGCCGCCACCGGGCACCTCGCCGCGCTGGCCGCGGGGGCGGACGTCCTGCTGTGCGAGGCGACGTGGGGCGAGCGCGACAACGGCGACAACCCGCCGCAGATGCACCTCTCCGGTGAGGAGGCCGGCCAGGCCGCCGCGGAGGCAGGGGTGGGACGCCTGGTCATCACCCACGTGCCGCCGTGGGGCGACGCGGAAGGTGCGCTGCGTGGGGCGCGGCGTTTCTACGACGGCCCGGTGGAGCTGGCCCGGCCCGACATGGAGCTGCACGTGGGTGACTAGACTCTCGTGGCATGAGTAACCCCGAGAACTTCACCCGTGCCGACGGTCGCGCCGTCGACCAGCTCAGGACCGTGCGCATCACCCGCGGTTTCACCACCAACCCCGCCGGCAGCGTGCTCGTCGAGTTCGGCGACACCCGCGTGATGTGCACCGCCAGCGTCTCCGAGGGCGTGCCCCGTTTCAAGCGCGACTCCGGCGAGGGCTGGCTGACCGCCGAGTACGCGATGCTGCCCTCCGCCACCGCCGAGCGCATGCAGCGCGAGTCGGTGAAGGGCAAGGTCAAGGGCCGGACGCAGGAGATCTCCCGGCTGGTGGGCCGCTCGCTGCGCGCCGCGGTCGACCTGCGCGCCCTGGGGGAGAACACCGTGAACATCGACTGCGACGTCCTGCAGGCCGACGGCGGTACCCGTACCGCCTCGATCACCGGTGCCTACGTGGCGCTGGCGGACGCCCTGGCGGTGCTGCAGAAGCGCGGCGTGGTCCCCGGTGAGCCGCTGCTCGACCCGGTCGCCGCGGTGTCGGTCGGCGTGATCGACGGTGTCGGCTGCCTGGACCTGCCCTACGAGGAGGACAGCCGGGCGGACGTGGACATGAACGTGGTCATGAACGAGGAGGGCCACTTCGTGGAGATCCAGGGCACCGGCGAGAACTCCGAGTTCAGCCGTGACGAGCTCAACGTGCTGCTCGACCTCGCCGAGGGCGGGCTGCGCGACCTGACCGCCCTGCAGCGCAAGGCGCTGGACGCCGAGCTGGGTCAGGCGGTCACCCTGTGAGTGGGGGAGAGCACGTGCAGCCCCTGAAGGTTCTCGTCGCCTCGCGCAACGCCAAGAAGCTCGCCGAGCTGCACCGCGTGCTCGAGGCCGCCGGTGTCGACGGCGTGGAGCTGCTGAGCCTGCGCGACGTCGCCGAGTACCCCGAGACCCCGGAGACCGGTGCGACCTTCGAGGACAATGCCCTGATCAAGGCGCGTGACGGGGTGCGTTACGCCGGCCTGCCGACCGTCGCCGACGACTCGGGCCTGTCCGTCGACGCGCTCAACGGCATGCCCGGGGTGCTCTCGGCGCGTTGGTCGGGTGACCATGACACCGGCGACGGGGACGTGGACGCCGCCAACAACCGGCTGCTGCTCGCGCAGACCGCCGACGTGCCGGACGAGCGCCGCGGCGCCGGTTTCGTCTCCGCCTGCGCCCTGGCGGTCCCGGAGGACATGGCAGGACGCCTCGGCGGCGAGCAGGAGCTCACCGTGCGCGGCGTCTGGCGCGGCAGCCTGCTGCGCGAGCCCCGCGGTGACAACGGCTTCGGCTACGACCCGCTGTTCTCCCCGGACGAGGAGCCGCAGCTGTCCTCCGCACAGCTCGACCCGCGGCGTAAGGACGAACTGTCCCACCGTGGCCGCGCCCTGGCAGAGCTCGTGCCGTTCCTCACGGCGTTGCGCGGCTGAGACGGTAGGGTGGTGGGAGGAAAAACAACTCCCACCGGCACCGCAGAGTCGGTGACCGTCCCGGAAGGACCAGTGAGACCGTGCCCGTGACCGTCGAACCCGCTGACATCGTGGCAGGGACAACGCTTGACCGGGATTGGCTCACCAGCCTGTACAAGGAGTTCCACCGGCGTCCGGAGCTCTCCGGCGCCGAGGAGTGGACCGCAGCGCGTATCAGCGAGGAACTCGGCCGCTTCGCCGACTGGGAGGTCACCACCGGCATCGGCGGGTACGGCATCACCGCCGTGCTGCGCAACGGGGAGGGGCCCACGGTGCTCTTCCGCGCCGACTTCGACGGCCTGCCCGTCGCCGAGACCACCGGCGTGGACTACGCCTCCACCCACTCCCAGTTGGACGCACAGGGCCAGCGCGTGCCCACGATGCACGCCTGCGGGCACGACGCACACACCTCCAGCGCCCTGGGGGCCATGTCGATCATCGACGCCTCGCGCGACAAGTGGTCCGGCACGGTGGTCTTCCTGTTCCAGCCCGCCGAGGAGGCGTCGATCGGCGCGCACGGCATGGTGAACGACGGGCTTCGTTCGATCATCCCGCGCCCCGACGTGTGCCTGGGCCAGCACGTGGTGCCCGGCCCGTCCGGCCAGGTGTACTCCGCGCCGGGGCCGGTGCTGACCAGTTCCACGACGATCGAGATCACCCTGTTCGGACGCGGCGCACACGCCTCGATGCCGCACCGGGCGGTGGATCCGGTGGTGCTGGCCGCCTCGGTGGTGATGAAGCTGCAGACCGTGGTCTCCCGCGAATTGCCTCCGGGCAAGTTCGCGGTGGTCACCGTGGCCTCGGTGGAGGCGGGCAAGGCGAACAACGTGATCCCGGACTCCGCGCGTATCGCGTTGAGCTGCCGGTTCTACGAGGAGTCGGTGCGGACCCGGGCGGTGGACGCGATCAAGAGGATCGTGCGTGCCGAGGCCGCCGCGGCCGGCTGTGAGCGTGAGCCGGAGTTCAAGTTCCTCGGCCTGCTCGCCGCCACGGACAACGACAGCACCGCCTACGCGGTGGTGCGTCCGCACTTCGACAGTTTCTTCGGTGAGCAGTCCCACGAGATGGAGCCGTGGACGGCCTCGGAGGACTTCTCGGTGATCCCGCGGGCGTTCAACGCCCCGTACCTGTTCTGGACGGTGGGGATCACGCCGTTGAAGCAGTGGCGCCGTGCCGAGGCTGCCGACCGGCTGGACATCGACATCCCCTCGAACCACAACCCGGGGTTCCTGCCGGACATCACCACGCTGCCGGTGACCACGCAGGCCGCCGCGCTGGCGGTGCTGGGCTGCCTGACCCACCGGTGGCCGGACGCCCCGGCGGGCTGGTCGCCGGACGCGGGCACGGGGACCGGCGACATCGACGCCGCCGCGGTGCGTCGGGCGAAGGTGGAGACCTCGCAGGCCGACTGAGTGGGGACGGTGTGTGGCCGGGGGACTGTCAGCTGTCGAGGCCGAAGGCCTCCACGACCTCATTGCGGCGACGCTTCTCCAGCACGAAGGAGAGCACCGGGATCACGCCGGCGAGGATCGTGGTGACCCACTTGCTCGGCGCCCACCGTGCCTTGATGCCCAGGTCCAGGCATGTCGCGCAGTAGGCGAGGAAGACCCATCCGTGCACGGCTGCCACGATGAAGAACCAGCCCGGCGCCTCGATGTCCATCGGGGGGAAGATCACGTACTTGAGGAGCATTTCCACACAGAGCACGAGGAGCAGTACACCGGTGATGTAGGCGAGCACGGAGTAGCGCGTCAGTGCGCCCTTGACCCGGCGTTTACGCTCCGGGGTGACCTGGGGTGCGGGGGTGGAGGTGGTCATCGAGGTTCGTGGTCCGTTCCTGCTGTGTCGTCGGTCGTTTCGGTGCTCCCGCGGGCCTGCCGGGCCCGGCGTCGACGGTCGTCGACGAGCGGTGCGTCCTGCGCGGTCGTCGCGCGGGAGGGGAGGAGGTCGCTGGGGATCTCACGCGGCGCGGACTCCGGGGTCTCCTCCGGGATCGCCGGACTGGCGTTGCCCTCCGCGCGGTCGCGCTCGTACTCCATGTACTTGCGGTAGGCGAAGATGAAGAACAGGCCGAAGATCGGCCACTGCAGGGCGTAGCCCAGGTTCTGGTAGGAGCCGTCGCCGCTGGACCAACGCCCCCACTGCCACCAGGCGAGGCAGAGCGTGGCGACCACCGCAAGGGCCAGGAAGACCAGCTGGACGACACGGACCCGCAGCGACTGCGGCTGCCGAGGTCCGGGGGACGTCGAGGTGTTCGCTGATCCGGTGGTGTCGTCTGGCACGGGTTCAAGGGTACCCCTGGCGGTGCTGCTACCATAACCCAGAGCAGCCGGTCCTTTCCGGCTGTGAGGACCACCACGTCGTGGCCCTCACCGCGCCCGTGGCGGAATTGGCAGACGCGCCAGGTTTAGGTCCTGGTGTCCTTGATGGATGTGGGGGTTCAAGTCCCCCCGGGCGCACGGCAGGGTGGGGTTGGGAATGCTCTGAGCAGGGGGGGGCGACCTACTTCGCCTTCCAGCTGTTTCCGCAGGACTGGCAGATGGCCATCTTCTGGTTGCTGAACTTTTGTCGCGTAGTGCCCTTGGACTTCTTCCACAACAGGTTGGAAGTGCCGAGTGTTACGAGCGCGGTGGTGGCCCTGGCCGCATTGTTCGTGTTGCCGAGGAATCCGGTGCCCTTGTGGGCGTTCCTGCCGCCGGTCTGGACCATCTGGACGGAAACATTCTCGGAGGTGCACTGGGGACAGTTCATGGTGTGGTACTTCTCTCTGCCGGGGGTTGCGAAGGGGAGCGCGGAGGCCGGGGTTCTTGCTTCAGCTCTGTGGCCGTAGTCGCCGTGGTCACCGTGCCAATCGACCGGCGCGCCATCTCCGTTTCACTTCAAAATGAATCGGACGTCCGGCTGGTTTTCGATATTGGCGCATACCCCCGGGGGTGTTGTGCGGCAATCCTTTGGTTTCCTCATGTAATGTTCTTCATGTGGAGACGTGATGACCTCCATCAACGATGATCAGCGATCATTCCCCTTTCGAGTGACGCACAGGGGGCCGGAATGACGGCCGCCTGTGCGTCACATGCGTGTGTGCGTGTGGGCGCGCCGCCGCGTCCGATCGCGGGGCCCGCAAAAGTGCTGGCAAAGGGGCTGGCCAGGGGGCGTTCTCAGGTGATATACTGCAGCGTCCGGCTCGACCGTCAGGGTGGTGCCATGCGGGGAACCGCGCGGCAGCAAACCACCGGGGGACGGTGGAGCGGGCAATCACAGGGGAACGTCCTTCATGTCACGTCCCGGGAGTCCAGCCGTAGAGCGCTTGCGGCGGCTTCCGACCGGACAGTCGCGTCCATTTCCCTGTAAGTAACTGCTAAGAACCCTGTATCTCAACACTGTCTCAGACACCTGTCGTCGACACATTTTCCGAAAGGAGTGACCATGCCCCGCACTTTCCGCACGCTGATCCACAACCTCACCGGACCGGCCTATGAACCGACCGAGCCCCACCACCCGACAGTTGCCGTCGAGTATGACGCGCTGTTCCAGCTGCCGCAGGGCGTGGAACACCCCTAGCCGCGGGAGCTCCCCGCGCCCCGGATGGTTGCGGTCAGAGCGCGCCGATCCATTCGGCACGGTCGGTCCCGGCCTCGAAGTTCTCCTGGAAGCTCAGCCGGTACTCACCGGGGTCGACGGGGCCGTCGAAGCAGATCGTCCCGTCCTCGCTCTGACCGGGGGCGACCTCGTCGAGCACGTGGACGGTCTCGTCGGAGACCGTCTGGGTGCGCGGATGCTGCTCCGGGTCGTAGAGCTTCCACGCCGCCAGTCCGCGCACGTTGAGCGGCTCGGTCTCGCTGGTGACCGTGAAGTTCACGTCCGCGCAGATCTGGTTCGACGGATCGCGTTCATACTCCCGCAGGTTGTCCACGGTGATGTCGGCCTTGTCGATGCTGATCGTCTCACCGATGCGCGGCAGGTCGGAGTCGATCCCGTCTCCGTCCCCGCTGTCCCCGTTGTCCTCTCCGTCCCCGCTGTCCCCGGCGCTGGCGGTGGACGAGCTTGTGGCACCGTCCCCGTCGTCGTCGCTGTTGTCGTCGTCCCCACCGCCGCAGGCGGCCAGGACGAGGGGTGCGGTGAGGACGAGGGCGGCGATGCTGCGGCGTCTGGTCATGGATCTCTCCTGGTGATCGTGCCGGTGGTTGCGACCGAATCTATAGCAGCTCCTACCGAACCTGCATCGGGATCGCGCTGACCAGCGCAATCGCCGGAAACGATGTTCACCCCGCGAAAACCACGGTCGTTTTCCTTGCGTTCCGGAAACAAGGGCACCCCCACCCAGGTAGCGTCAGTGCGGACCCGAGGGGAGCCCGAATGATCGAATTCTCACGCCGCACGTTCTTCGCCGGCCTCGCCGCGCTCGGGGGCACGGTGCTCTGGTCGTCGCACACCGCGACCGCCGGTACCGCCCAGGATCGTGCGCAGGGAGCACCGGACGCCGACCGACTCGCCGTGGGCCGCGGCATCGCCGACACCACCGGCGAGCCGCTGGGTGCGGGCATGGACGGCTACGCCGTGCAGGAGCAGACGAGCGTCGGCATCCGCCAACGCCTGTACTCCCGCGCCTTCATCTTCGACGACGGCACCAACCGGTTCTGCCACGTCACCGTGGACACCCCGCTGATGTTCCAGTCGGTGTTCCTGGAGGTCCTGCGCCGACTGCGCGCGGACTACGGCGACACCTACACCAGCGACAACGTGGTGGTTACCGCCACGCACACCCACGTCGCCCCCGGCGGACGGTCCGGCCACGCCATGGTCGACCTGGTCTCCCTGGGTTTTCGTCCGGTGACCTTCGAGGCACAGGTGGCGGGCATCGTGCGCTCGGTGCGCCGGGCACACGGCGACGTCGCCCCGGCCGAACTCACCCTCGTGCGCGGCCAGCTCGACGGTGTGGGGGAGAACCGCTCGAAGCAGGCCTTCGACCGCAACCCGCAGCAGGACAAGGAGGCCAACCCGGACGGGGTGGACCGCACCTCGGTGACCCTGCACGTCGCGCGCGCCGGCATCCCGGTGGGGCTGATCAACTGGTACTCGGTGCACGCCACGAGTTTCAGCCCGGAGATCCGCCACATCTCCGGCGACAACAAGGGCTTCGCCGCCTACAGCGTGGAGGACGCCGCGGGCGTGGACCACCGCGACGAGTCCGGGTTGGCGGCAGCGCCGTTCGTCGCGGCGTTCGCGCAGGGCGCGCCCGGGGACGTGACCCCGAACCACGGCCTGGTGCCGGAGTCCGGGCCCGGTGGCGCCGGGGTGCAGGGGCAGAAACGTTCGGTGGAGATCCTCGGCACCCGGCAGGCAGACGCCGCGCTGGACACCACGGGCCGCTTCGCCGGCATCCCCGGTGGGCTCGAGGGACGCACCCGGTGGGTGGACATGGACGCCGTCGACGTCGACGGGCGGTGGACGCCCGACGGACACCCGGGACGCACCGGCCCGGCGGTGCTCGGCGCGGCGTTCGCGGCGTCCAGCCAGGAGGACGGCGGCGGCCTCGACGTCGACATCGGGCTCGACGAGGCCGAACGCGGCGGGGCGCCGTGGGTGCGCCAGCTCAACGAGCTCGCCCCGGTCCCCGAGGACGTACGTGCCGTGCACGCCCCGAAGGACATGCTGCTGCCGATGGGCTACATCGACGGCATGATCCAGCAACGCCACATCTTCGGCGTGTGGCGTCTCGGCGGGCTGGTGCTGGTCTACCTCGGTTTCGAACCGACGGTGACCGCCGGGCTGCGCATCCGACGCACCGTCGCCGAGGCGATGGGGGTGCCGCAGGACAACGTGGTCGTTCAGGGCTACTCGTGCGGTTACGGCCACTACGTCACCACACCCGAGGAGTACCTGCAGCAGGACTACGAGGGCGGCGCGACCGCGTTCGGACGCCTGCAGCTGCCGGCGGTGCAACAGGTCGTGGACGCGCTGGCGACGGCGCTCGCGGCGGGGGAGGACGTGGCGTCCGGTGTCCCGGCCGGGGACCTGACCGGGGTGATACCGGACAGCCCGGCGGCCGTGGCGCTGCCGGACACCGCCGCGCCGGGCCGCGCCTTCGGTGACGTCCTGTCCGGCGGTGGGGACGTGTCCCTCGGGCAGACCGCCACGGTGCGTTTCGTGGGGGCGAACCCGAACAACGACCTGCGCCTGGAGGACGGCTACCTGCAGGTCGTGCGCGGCGGACCGGAAGGGATGGTCGTCGCGCACGACTCCTCCTGGTCGACGTTGCTGACCTTCGACAGGAGTGTCACCGAGACCACCACCACCGTGGAGTGGGACACCACCGGCGCCGAACGCGGCGAGCACCGGGTCGTCCTGCGCGGGGACTGGCGCGACGCCCGCGGCACCGTTCGGCCCTTCGAGGGCTCGGCGACGGTGCGCGTCGTGTAGTTACGTCAGAGCACGTCGCGTGCGATGCGGGCGACGTGCCCGGTGGCCTTCACGTTGTACTTGGCCATGCCGATCGTGCCGTCGGTGTTGACGAGGAACGTCGAGCGGATCACGCCCTGGACGATCTTGCCGTAGTTCTTCTTCTCACCGAAGGCGCCGTAGGCCGTCAGCGCGGTTTTCTCCGGGTCGGCGAGGAGCGGGAAGGTCAGCTCGTGGTCCTCGCGGAACTTCGTGAGCTTCTCCACGGTGTCCGGGGAGATGCCCAGGACGTCGATGCCGGCGTCGTTGAGTTCGGTGAGCGAGTCGCGGAAGTCGCAGGCCTCGGTGGTGCAGCCCGGGGTGTTCGCCCGCGGGTAGAAGTAGACGATGACCTGGCGTCCGCGGTAGTCGGAGAGGCTGACCTGGTTGCCGCGGTCGTCGGTGAGGGTGAAGTCCGGGGCGGCGTCGCCGACCTCCAGGACGGTGCGGGCGGGGGCTTCGGAGGGGTTCTCGGGAGTACTCATGGCATCCGAGTGTACGGCGGACGGCGCGGCTACGGCAGGGCCGCTGCACGGGTCGCTACGGCGACATCGGAGGGTTCTTCTGCACCGCACGCACCGGAGAACGTACAATTCAGGAACAATCTCTAAAAACCGTCATTCACGACCAGCAATGCAGGAGACTTCAGTGGCCCGCACCATCGACTCTATCCAGAGCGACATCGAACGCACCCGTGACCAGCTCGCGAGGACACTGGACGAGCTCAGCGTCCGCGCGGCTCCGAAGAACCTGGCGGACGAGGCGAAGACCCAGGCGTCGAACATCCTCGCCCAGCCGAAGGTCCAGCTCATCATCGGCGGCGTCGTGGCCGGGGTGGGCCTGGTCGTGGCCCTGACCGTGGTGGGCAAGCGCAACGAGAAGAAGCAGATCAAGGAAATCCAGCGCCTGCTGGCCGACGCCCGGTCCTGATTCTCATCCCCGCACCGCGCGACCCCCGCGAACCCCGCGAACCTCACGGGCCCCGGCGGATCTCCGGCACCAGGCGTGCCGTCGAGATCGCCGGGGTCTGCGCATGTGCGCTCGGCCTCGGGGCGCTGTGCACCCACCTGGGTGTGCCGGCGTCCTGGATCTTCGCCTTCCTGGTGTCCTTCGGCGTCTACGCGATCGTCTCCGACCGTCAGACGACGCCACCGACGCGGCTGATGCAGCCGGCGCAGGTCGTGATCGCCATGGTGTGCGTGGCGCCGCTGGTCGAGCTCGACGGTTCCACCGTGCTCGGCTACGTGGTTCCGACGCTCCTGGCGCTGACGATCACTCTGGCGGTGTGCGCGGCGGCGGCGTTCCTGCTGCACCGCTCCGGTGCCGCGAGTGCGGTGAGTTCGCTGCTCGCCACGCTGGCCGGCGGGGCGAGCGGGATGACGGTGCTCGCCGCGGAGCTGAAGGAGGACGTGCGTTTCGTCGTCCTCACGCAGTACCTGCGGTTGTCGCTGGTGGTGCTCACCCTGCCGGCATTCGTGCAGCTCTTCGCCGCCGGCTCGGCGGGCGGCGCGGGCGGTACGGCGGGGCAGGACGCCGCGGCGTCCGACACGGCGCCGTGGTGGTCCCCGGAGCTGCGTCCGGTCGTCGGCGCGTTGGTGATCTGGGCGATCGTGTGGCTGCTGGTGCGGCTCACCCGCCGGGTGGTGAAGGTGCCCGTGCCCTACCTGCTGGTGTCGATGCTGCTGACCTGGGTCGCCGGCGTGGCGGGGATCTCCGAGCAGTGGCTGCGGCCCGAGGGCCTGGTCCTGCTGTTCGCCTACGCGGTGATCGGGGTACAGGCCGGCGGCACGCTCACCAAGTCGGCGCTGCGCCAGTTCAGCCACAGCCTGCCGTTGATCCTCGCGGCGGTGGCGTCGATGATCCTCGGTGCCATCGTCGCCGCCCTGGTGATCGCCCAGGTCAGCGACGTCCCGATGCTGGACGCCTACCTGGCGACCGTGCCCGGGGGGATCTACGCTGTGCTCGCCTTCGCCCACGAGTCGGGGTCGGAGCCGATCGTCACGGTGGTGCAGGTGATGCGCACGCTGGCGATGCTCGTGATCGGTGCGTACCTGCCCACGGTCATCGGCTGGTGGGGCCGGCGGCACCGGAGCTGACCTGACCGGGTCTGACCTGAACTGGCGCGCCGCGATGGTAGTTTCAGGCCATGGGCTTCATCTGGAACTTCCTCGTCCGTGCCGTCGGCACCGCCCTGGGACTGTGGGTCGTGACCTACTTCGTCACCGGGGTCACCGTGACCGCCCCGTCGCAGCCGCTGGTCGGCGACGGGTCGAACGACCGGCTGTGGGTCTTCCTCGGCTGCGCGGCGGTGATCCTGCTGCTCAACATGACGGTGCGTCCGGTGCTGCGGCTGCTGGGCCTGCCGCTGACGATCCTCACCCTGGGGCTGTTCGCCCTGGTGATCAACGCCGGCGTCTTCCTCCTCGCCGAGATCCTGGCCCAGGCGGTCGGCCTGGGGCTCAACATCGACTCCTTCAGCGCGGCGTTCTGGGGCGCGATCATCATGGCGCTGGTCAGCTGGGTGCTCGGGCCCATCACCGGGATGCTGTCCGCCCGGCGCTGACTGTCTAGCTGCCGCGTTGCAGCGTCCGGGAGTCGCCGACCGTCGACCACCCGATCGCCGCGGCGACCAGCAGCACCCCGCTGAGTCCAAAGGCCCAGCCGAACCCGGCGGCGTCCACGACCATCCCGGCGAGCAGTGGGCCGAGGACCCCTCCGAGGTCCTGGAACATGGAGTAGCCGGCCACCGTCGACCCGCCGCGCTTCGTGCCCACGATGTCGGCGAGCACGGCCTGCTGCCCCGGGTTGACCAGCGCGGACCCTGCCCCGGCGACGAACATCGCCGCACAGGCCGGCGCGATGCCGGGGGAGAAGGGGAAGGCCACGTAGCCGACGGCGGTGACCAGCATGCCGAGCACCAGCATCGGTTTGCGTCCGACGGTGTCGCTCCAGCGTCCCGACGGCAGGATCAGCACCGCGTTTCCCGCCGCGTAGGCGGCCAACGCCCAGGCGGCGACGGCGGCGTCGCCGTGGAAGGCGGCGGCGACGAACAGGGGCACGATCGACACGCGCACACCGAAGGACGTCCACCCGAAGGCGAACACGGAGCCCAGCAGCACCCGGTACTGCGGGATCCCCAGCGACTCGGCGAAGGTCAGCGGAGTACGGGGACTGTCGTCGGCGTGCACACCGGCCAGCGTGGAGCCGCGCAACGCGACCCACACCACCGTCGCGGCGACGACGAGCATGCCGAAATAGAAGACGAACGGGGCGCGCAGTCCGAACCCGGCGACGAGGGCGCCGAACACCGGGCCCATGAGGTTGCCGAGCAGGAAGCCGGCGGCGTTGATGCTGGACACCCGCCCACGGGCGTCCACCGGGCTGACCTTGATCAGCAGGGCCGTCGCTGCGACGGTGAACATGATCGAGCCCAGGCCGCCGAGCCCGCGCAGGATGAGCAGCTGGGTGTAGTTCGCCGCCAGGGCGCAGGCGCCGGTGGACGCGGCGACGACGAGGATCCCGAGCGTGTAGGTGCGCCGCTCGCCGAGACGTACGACGACGCGCCCCGCCAGCGGTGCGCCGATGAGCCGCATGAGCGCGAAGGCACTGACGATGCCGGACGCCGCGGCGTTCGAGACGCCGAACGCGTGCGCGTACTGGGGGATCGCGGGGGCGACGACGCCGTACCCGAGGGCGACGGCGAAGGCGCCTGCGACGAGTGCCCACACCTCGACGGGCAGCGGCGTGCGGTTTCTTCTGTTGACCATGACTGGGCACTGATACTACGAGGTGGTGCGGCGGCGTGCTCGGGTGCCTCCCGGGTTGCGGCGGTGCCCGAGGGGCCAAGATCGAGCGTGGGAT
>JAKDIS010000158.1 GCA_030450335.1 Corynebacterium sp.
TCCACGCGCCCGTCCCCACCATGCGGGCTGAACAAGGTGATTCACCGTGATCCTCGGAAAAGCATCAACTGACCCCTCACCCCCCACCACGAGCTCCGTGGCCACGCGCCCGACAGGCACCAGTGTCCAGCGCATCTCCCAGGCCCGGGAGCGCCGCCAGGACCGCCACCTGCAGCGCAAGTGGTTCTTCATCGTCTCGGACGCGATGGCGCTGTTCGCCGCCACGTTCATCGCCAACGCGGTGAGCCTCTACCTGTGGAAGCCCCTGGGCTGGGCACTGGTGGAGGAGGTCTTCTCCCTGCGCAGCCTGGGGATGACCTTCCTGCTGACGATGTGCTGGGTCGCCGCGATCACCGTGTGCCGTGGCTACAGCCACCAGGCGAGGGCGTTCCCCACCATCGGACGCGAGCTCGTGATCAAGGGGTCCCTGTGCTACTTCGCGGCACTGGCCTGCGTGGACGCCCTGTCGTCCTACGGCCTGTTCCGCCAGTTCGCCCTGCTGGCCCTGCCCACCGGGCTGGTGCTGATGGTCATCACCCGCAACCTGTCGCGCCGCTACACCTCCCGGTTCCGCACGGACCTGCAGCGTCAGTTCCTGGTGATCGGCAACGTCGCCGACATCAACAAGCTGCTGACCACCTCCTGGCACGAGAACAACACCACCGACGACACCGCCGCCGGACGCCCGGGCTGGATCCACGCGATCCTGGTCACCGACCCGCACAACCAGCACCTGCTGGCCGACACCGGCGACGTTCCGCTCAACTCGATCTGTATCGACGAGTCCTTCTCCAACGAGGACTTCGTGGCCACCGCCGCCGGCTACAACTGCGACGCGGTGTGGGTCGCCTCCCTGGCGGAGTTCGGCCACCGCAACCTGCGCCGCCTGTCCTGGCACCTGGACCGGCTGAACATGCGCCTGTACCTCGACCCGATGATCGAGGGCATCGCCGGCACCCGCCTGAACGTGGTCCCCTTCGGTCCCAGCCACACCCTGTACGTGGACCGTCCCCGCTTCAACGCGGCCAACGGGCTGGCCAAGCGCTTCTTCGACGTCGCGGTCTCCGCGTTCGCCCTGGTCGCCGTCTCGCCGATCCTGGCGATCACCGCCCTGGCCATCAAGCTGGAGGACGGCGGCCCGGTGTTCTACGTCAGCGACCGCATCGGCTACCACGGCCGCTCGTTCCGGATCTACAAGTTCCGCAGCATGCACACCGACGCCGACGAGCGCCTGCAGAAGCTGCGCGACGACGTCGGCGCCGACGGCCTGTTCAAGATGAAGGACGACCCGCGCGTCACCAAGGTGGGCAAGTTCATCCGCAAGACCAGCATCGACGAGCTCCCCCAGTTCGCCAACTCCCTGTTCGGCACGATGAGCGTGGTCGGCCCGCGCCCGCACCTGCAGCACGAGGTGGACGCCTTCGGCGACGACATGCGCATGCGCATGGAGGTCCGCCCGGGCATCACCGGCCTGTGGCAGGTCTCCGGACGTTCCGACCTGACCCCCACCCAGGCCGAGAAGCTGGACCTCTACTACGTGGACAACTGGTCGCTGTCGCTGGACGTGCGCACGATCCTGCAGACCGTCCAGGCCGTGCTGCTGTCGCGGGGTGCGTACTAGATGACCACGATCCTGCACGTCACCGACTGTTTCGACGGTGGGGTGGCCACCGCGGTCAACCAGTACGCGCGGCTGACCCCGGAGTACCGCCACGTGCTGCTGGCCAACAACTCCCGCAGCACCGCCCCCACCGCAGGACGCACCCCTGGCGCGTTCAGCGCCGACGAGACGCTGCCGGGCTCACCCGCCGCCGCGGTCACCGCGGTGCGCCGCGCCGCGGACGCCCACCGGGCGGACGTGGTGCACGCCCACTCCAGCTTCGCCGGCGCCTACACCCGCGTGGCACGGTCCTTCGACCTGGTCACGCCGGGGCGTCCGGCACGTCCGGTGGTCTACACCCCGCACAGCTTCGCCTTCGAGCGCGCGGACATCCCCGCCTGGAAGCGCGGCGCCTTCCGCGCCATGGAGCGCTCCCTGCACCCGCTGACCACCGTCGGCGCGTCCTGCGCGCAGTGGGAGGGTGAGCTGATGGTCGGCCTGGGACGCACCCCTGTCGTGGTGGTGCCGAACGCCCTGATGGACGACCACCCGGCGGTGCCGGGCAGCTGGTCGCCACCGCAGGACGGTGCCGCCCCCGTCGTCGGCGTGGTCTCCCGGGTCACCCCGCAACGCGACCCGGCGTTCTTCGCCGAGACCGCCCGCCGCATCCGGCGGCGCATCCCGGACGCCCGGTTCGTGTGGATCGGCGACGGCGACGGCAAGGACGCCTCCCTGGTGGACGTCCTGACCGACGCCGGGGTGGAGGTCACCGGCTGGCTCTCCGGCGAGGAACTGCGCCGCCAGGTCGCCGGACTGTCGCTGATCGTGCATACCGCACGGTGGGACGGCTTCCCGATGGCCGTGCTCGAGGCCCGGCGCATCGGCGTCCCGCTGCTGGTCCGTGACATCCCGGCGCTGCGGGAGTGCCCCGCCACCGCCCGGTTCGACTCCCCCGACGACGCCGCGGCCAAGGCCGTGACGATCCTGCGGGAACGTTCCGACCCCTCGCACTGGGCGGGCCTGGACGAGTCCCACACCCCCGAACGCCAGCACGCGGCCCTCACCGAGGCCTACTCACTCGCACTCGAACTCACCGGAAGGAGGAGACGTGGCAGAACCCGACAGCCCAGCAGCTGAACCGGCCGGCACGGGCCGCCGGTCACCGCTGGAGTCGCCCCTGCTCGTCGCCGTCCTGCTCGGGGCGGTGGCGGTCGTCGTCGGGCTCGTGGCCCGCGCCACGATCACCGGACGCTTCGGCGGCTTCGGCAACGACGCCGGCACCATCCGCGAGATCATGACCTCCCCGTTCAGCGCCATGGACCTGGGTTACGGCTCCTACTCGGTGATCGCCCACTTCTACGGCGCCCTCGGCATGGAGGACGCCCCGACCGCCGCCTCCGTGTTCGGCGCGGTCATCGGCTCCACCGCGCTGGGCATCGTCCTGGTGCGCGTCGGCGGGGTGCACGCAGGGCGGATCTCCCTGGTCCTGGCCCTGGCCACCCCGGTGCTCATCGGTCTGTACCAGGCGACCTACACCAAGGAGATCCTGATCTCCCTGGGCATGATCGCCATCGTGCTGATGCCGATGAACCTGCTCGGCGAGATCGTGGTCGTCGCCGCACTGGCGCTGCTCGGCACCGAGTACCGCACCTACTGGTCGATCGTCGCGGTCGTCTACGTGGTGCTGCGCCTGCTGCTCGCCCGCCGCACCTCACTGCAGGGACGCCGGATCTCCACCACCCCGTGGCGGGTCGTGCGCATCCTCGCACTCCTCGGCGCGCTCGCCGGGCTGGCCGTGTGGATCGGCACCGGTGAACCCGCCGACTACTTCCGCACCGCCGTGAACGAGGGCGAGGCCCGCCAGGCGGTGACCGGGTCGATCATCACCCGGTTCATCGAACTCCCCGAACCGCTCGGCGGCATGGTCAACGTGGTGCTGACCATCCTGTTCTTCATCGTGCCGCTGCCGCTGGCGGCGAAGTTCTCCCCCTACTACCTGGTCATCGGCATCGTGTTCGCCGCGATCTGGGTCAGCGCGGTGTACGCCGCGTCCGCCGCCGCACGCGCCGGCGCCACCCCGGCCGACCGGGCCCGGATCCCGCGACGGCACCGACGGATGATGGCCCGCTTCGCCGCGGTGCCGCTGTCCTTCCTCGTCGTCCAGGGCCTGTTCGAACCCGACTGGGGTTCGGCCCTGCGGCACGCCACCCCGATGGTGCCCCTGATCGTGGGCGCCGTCGCCCTCAACGAACGTTACAGACCGAAAACAGAACCGACAGACACGACCGAACCGACAGACAAGAAAAGGACCCTCTCCATGACAGCCTCCACCACCTCACAGGAGACGTCCGGCGCCTCCGGGCAGAATTACCTCGCCACCTACCTGGGTTACCTGCGCAAGTCCTTCTGGATGCTCCTCGTCGGAGCACTCGTCGGCGGTCTCATCGGCTGGGGCGCCTCCGCACTGATGACGAAGGACTACACCGCCACCTCGCAGCTCTACGTCGGCGCCGCCAACACCGGGAACTCCGCCGACGCCTACCGCGGCACCCTGCTGAGCCAGAGCCAGGTCGGCACCTACGCCGAGATCGCCACCAGCCGTGCCCTCGGCGAGCGTGTCGCCGAGGACCTCGGCCTGGACCAGTCCCCCGCCGAGGTGGCCTCGATGCTCACCGCCGGTGCCAACCGCGACACGGTGATCCTCAACATCAACGCCGTCGCCACCGACGCCGGGCTGGCACGGGACGTCGCCAACTCCGCCGCGACCGAGCTGACCAGCATGGTCGCCGAGCTCAACACCACCGCCTCCCCCGGCGGTGAGTCCAGCGCCCCGCAGCTCGCGCCGCTGAACGA
>JAKDIS010000159.1 GCA_030450335.1 Corynebacterium sp.
GTTCGGGTTCACGGACAGGTTCATCGTGTGTTGGCATGGCCCGAGTGAACCACTCGGTCTACTCCGCACCCCAGGCTTCCGCTCCCCCTGAACCGAATGAGGGGCGCCCGTACTGCCGCCAGCCCTAGTGCCCGGTGTACTCGCGCCAGTGGGTGGCGAGCAGCTCGTCGTCGATGAGGGTGTTCTTGCCGGCGCGCACGCCGAGCACACCCATCAGCAGGGCGATGACCACCAGGGCCACGAGGATTCCCGTCCAGTCGCCGGTGTGCCCGTGCACCAGGCCGATCACGAACGGGCCGATGCCGGCGATGAAGTAACCCATCGGCTGCACGAACCCGGACAGCCTGGCGGTGACCAGAGAGGACCGGCTGCGCGCCGTGATCAGCGCGATCGCCGTCGGGAAGCAGAACCCGCCCAGACCCAGCAGCCCGGCCCACAGCAGCGGCGCGGCCGTCGGCGCGAGCAGCACGCCCAGGTACCCGCCGGCGGAGAGCAGGGCGAACACCAGCGGGAACGGTGCGAGGCTACGGGCCCGGTCGATGACGGTGGGCATCACGATGCCACCGAGGATGTTGAAGGCGCCGATCATCGCCAGCGCCACACTGCCCACGTCACGCGACACCCCGGAGTCCACGTAGATCTGCGGCAGCCAACCCATCTGCAGGTAGGCGTTCATCGCCTGTACGCCGAAGAACAGGGTGAGGAACACCGCCGTCGGCGACCGCCACAGCGAGGTGCGCGTCAGGCGCTCGACCTCCTCCTCCGTCGGCTGCGGCAGCGCCGAGGGGATCGTGTCGGACGGCGCGGACGCCGCGTCCGGTGCGTCCTGCTTCTTCGTCGCGCCGGGGAAGTCCGAGCCGGTGCGCAGGGCGACGACCACCCACACCAGCACCTGCGCCATGCACAGGAAAGCCCACACGAACAGCGCCCAACGCCAGGCGTCGTCCCCGTCGAACCACAGCGCCGACAGCGGCCCCACCGCGCCGGACACCCCGAGCAGGGCACTGTAGACGGTCATCAACGCCACCGTGCGGCGTCCGCCGTAGTTCTTCGCCCACGCCGGGATCAGCACGTTGCCCAGCGCGATGCCCGCCACGACCAGGCCGGTCAGGGTGATGAACACGGCCATGGAGCCGACCCACGGGCGTGCCACCAGGCCGACCAGGGAGACGACCATGCCGACGAGGATGGTGCGGCTCAGGCCCATGCGTCGGGCCAACGGGACGGCGCACAGGCCCATCACGCCGAAGAGCACCCCGGGCAGGGCGGTGATCAGCCCGGCGTACGAGCTGGAGGTGCCGTAGGCGTCGAGCACGTCGGAGAGCACCGGGCCGAGCGAGGCGATGCCGGCACGCAGGTTCACCGCGGCGACGGCCACGGCGACGAACGCCAGCACCACCGGGATCACCGGCCCGCCGGGCAGCCTGCCGCGCCTCTGCGTCCGGTCACCACCCTGCCTGTCGTCCGCCACCGTCGAAAACCTCCTGCTCAAGAACTGCGCGCTGATACCCGACGAACCATAATCGCCCGTCAGAACCCCTGCAAACCTACTCCCCACCCGCCGCGCGCAGGACACCGGGCACGTGTAGACGCACCTGCCCTGCCTTCTACCGTGCCGCGTCGTCCCCGGTCAAGGGTTCGCCACGCATCGTGGCGAAGGGTGTCGGACCCCGCGGGCGGCACCCTACGGTTCCGGGGCATGACAAGCACACACGACACCAACAGCACCCCATCCATCGCGATCATCGGCGCGGGCCTCGCCGGCGTCAACGCCGCCCTGGCCTTCCACCGCGAGGGCTGGGCGGTGGACCTCTACAGCAACCGCACCCGCTCCGAGCTGCGCGACGAGGTGCCGGCCACCGGTACCGCGATCCTCTTCGGCGCTTCGCGCACCCCCGACCGCACCATCACGACCGACCGCTACGCCGGTACCGCCGGCGATCCCGCCACCGATGCCGCCGCCCACTTCAGCGCGAGTTCCGTCGGCATCGCCGGGGCGCCGCCCGAGGCGTCCTTCACCGCCGGGTTCACCTACGAGGCGCAGTCGGTAGACCCCCGCCTGCGCGCCGACGACCGGCTCGGCGAATTCCTCGCCGAGGCGAACGAACGCAGCCGCTTCATCGTCGAGGACGTCACCGCCGACTCGTTGGACGCCGTGGCCGCCGACCACGACCTCACGTTCGTGGCCACGGGCAAGGCCGGGCTCGCCGATATCTTCGACACCGACGCCGACCGCACCCCCTACGACTCCGCCCAGCGCTACCTGCTCACCGTCACCGCCCTGGGCCTGCCGGCCGACCACGTCTTCGCCGGACGCGGCAGCACGGTGCCCGGCGGTCTGCTCTCGCTGCACGAGGAGGGCGAGGTGTTCGTGGGCCCGCAACTGCACAAGGACGGGGAACCAGACACCTGGGTCATCCTCGCCTGGGCGCGCCCCGGCACCGCCACCGAGGAGGCGTTCCGCTCGGCGGTGGACGCGGACACGGCCCTGGACGTCCTGCAGGACCTGCACCACCGCGTGTTCCCGGACGTCGCCGACGACCTCGACTCCCTGCGTCCGCTGGACTCCGACCCGCACTCCTGGCTGAAGGGCGCGGTGACCCCGCGGGTGCGTCGCCCCACCGCCCACACGTCCGGCGGCCACCTGGTGGCGACCCTCGGCGACACCTCCGTGGCCGTGGACCCCATCGCCGGGCAGGGCGCGCAGCTGGGCACCTACCAGGTCGCCGCCCTGCGCGACGGGCTGCGCGAGGCGCTCAACAGAAACGAGGCCTGGGACGAGGCCCTGCTCACCGACCTCTTCGAGGCGCACTGGGACAACCACGCCGCGGCCGGTGTGGCGGTGACCTCGCTGTTCCTCGGAGACCCGGAGTACGCCGAGGTCGCCCAGGAGTTCTTCACCTCCTCCCCCGGCGACCCGGCGGCGGCGAGCGCCCTGTTCAGCCTCTTCTCCGACCCGTCGCCGGCGCTGCGCCTGCGCACCGCCGGTGACGTGCGCGAGCTCGTGGCGTCCTTCCGCGAGGTGGCGGCATGAGCGGCGGGCGCATCCGGTTCAACGCCTTCGACATGAGCTGCGTGGTGCACCAGTCGCCGGGGCTGTGGCGGCACCCGGACGACGAGTCGCACCGCTACACCGACCTGAGCTACTGGACCGACCTGGCCCGCACGCTGGAGGACGGCCTGTTCGACGGCGTCTTCCTCGCCGACGTGCTCGGCGTGTACGACCTCTACGGGGCGTCGCCGGACGCGGCGCTGCGCGCCGGCGCGCAGGTGCCCGTCACCGACCCGCTGCCGCTCGTCGCCGCGATGGCGACGGTGACGACGCACCTCGGCTTCGGGCTGACCACCGGCACCGCCTTCGAGCACCCCGTGCCCTTCGCCCGTCGCGCCAGCACCCTCGACCACCTCACCGGCGGGCGCCTGGGCTGGAACGTGGTGACCGGCTACCTGCCCTCGGCGGCGCAGAACACCCAGTCGCACGGCCAGCTCGACACCTTCGAGCACGACGCCCGCTACGACCACGCCGACGAGTACCTGGAGGTGCTCTACACGCTCTGGGAGGGTTCCTGGGAGGACGACGCGGTGCGCGCCGACCCGCTGACCGGTGTCTACACCGACCCTGCCAAGGTGCACCCGATCAACCACCACGGTGAGCACTACACCGTGCCGGGCGTGCACGTCTCCGCGCCGTCGCCGCAGCGCACGCCGGTGGTCTTCCAGGCCGGGGCGTCCGACCGCGGCAGCACCTTCGCCGCCACCCAAGCCGAGGCCGTGTTCGTCGCCGCGCCGACGAAGGAGACGCTCGCCGCGGTGGTCGACAACCTCACCGCCAAGCTTCAGGCCGCCGGACGCTCCCGGCAGGACGTGGTCATCTACGCGCTGCTCACGGTGATCACCGACGAGACCGACGAGCTGGCGCAGGCCAAAGCCACCGAGTACCGCAACTACGTGGACCCGGAGGGGTCCCTGGTGCTGATGTCCGGGTGGATGGGCGTGGACTTCGCCGAGGTGGGGTTGGACGCACCACTGACCGACCTGGGCCCGGCGGCCTCCTCGAACGCGATCCAGTCCGCGGTCGCCGCATTCCAGCAGGCCAGCGGGAGCAGTACCGGGAGCGGTACCGGCGGCTGGACGGTGCGCGACCTCGCGGAGTTCGGCGGCATCGGCGGGCTCGGTCCCGTCGTCGTGGGATCCGGGGAGAGCGTCGCCGACGAGCTGGAGGACTGGGTCACCGCCACCGGGGTGGACGGTTTCAACCTCGCCTACGCCGTCACCCCGGGCACCTTCCGCGACGTCATCGAGCACGTGGTGCCCGTCCTGCAGGACCGCGGACGCTACCCACGCGAGCACCCCACCACACCCACCACCCTGCGCGACACCCTCTTCCGCCGCGGCGACCGGGTCCCCGACAACCATCCCGCCCACGCCGCGCGAAC
>JAKDIS010000160.1 GCA_030450335.1 Corynebacterium sp.
TATGGACGCCGTCGTACGGACCCCTGCCGCAACCACCTCTGTCGTTGTTAGCGTCCCCCACACCGCATCCCCGGAACGCCACCCGGGACGCCGATCTGTTTCTCGGCCCGGGACGCGGACCACCACACCCCACCGGAAGGGACCTACACCATGACCGACCAACTGCACGCCGCCGTCGTCGAGAAGTTCCACGACCCGCTCACCCTCAAGGACATCGACCGTCCGACCCCGGACCGCAACCAGGCGCTGGTGAAGCTCATCGCCTCGGGGGTCTGCCACACCGACCTCCACGCCGCCCACGGCGACTGGCCGGTCAAGCCGGAGCCCCCGTTCGTCCCCGGTCACGAAGGCGTCGGCGAAGTCGTCGAGCTCGGTCCCGGCGAGCATTCCGTCCAGGTCGGTGACACGGTCGGCAACGTGTGGCTGTGGTCGGCATGCGGGGAGTGCGAGTTCTGCCGTACCGGGTGGGAGACCCGTTGTCTGTCGGCGGAGTACGGCGGCTACACCGTCGACGGTTCGTTCGGCACCTACATGCTCGTCGACACCCGCTACTGCGCCCGTATCCCGGAGGGCTCGGACCCGGTCGAGGTCGCACCGGTCCTCTGCGCCGGGGTCACCGTCTACAAGGGGCTGAAGGTCTCGGAGACGAAGCCGGGCCAGTTCATGGTCGTCTCAGGTGTCGGCGGGTTGGGGCACGTGGCCGTGCAGTACGCGGTGGCCATGGGCATGCGTGTGATCGCCGTGGACATCGCCGAGGACAAGCTCGAGCTCGCGAGGAAGTACGGCGCGGAGTTCACCGTCAATGCCAGGGACGGTGACCCCGCTGAGGCGATCCAGGATTTCACCGACGGCGGGGCGCACGGCGTACTCGTCACCGCGGTGCACCCGCAGGCGTTCGGCCAGGCGATCGGCATGGCCCGCCGCGGTGGGACGATCGTATTCAACGGGTTGCCTCCGGGGGAGTTCCCGGCGCCGATCTTCGACATCGTCCTCAAGGGGCTCACGATCCGCGGTTCACTGGTGGGCACGCGCCAGGACCTGGTGGAGGCGTTGGACTTCTACGCCCGGGGCCTGATCCACCCCACGGTCCACGAGTGCTCGCAGGAGGACATCAACACCGTCCTCGGGAACCTGGAGGAAGGCACGGTCGACGGTCGCATGGTCATCCGCTACTGACCGCGCACCCGCTCACCGGTGCTTGCAGCCGGGCCAGCAGCAGGGACGCCGCTTGCCCTCCTCGAGTTCCTCACAGGTGCGGCGGATCCGGCGGGCACGGGTCGGAGCCTGGCGGGCGTCCTCGACCCAGCAGATGAACTCGTTGCGCGCCAGCGGGGTGATGTCCTCCCACAGAGGCAGGACGCTGCGGGCGATCGCCGGGGCACCGTCGTCGCCCGGGCCGCGGTCGCCGCCGAGGATGGCATCGCGCAGGTCATCGGGCAGATCATGGACCACGCCGCCGGAGACAGTTCCGGGGACGGCCGCGGTGTCGGTGGGGGTCGTGCCTGTGGTGTCGGTCATGGTCACCGACGCTACCCCCACCGGCATTCGACCGGTGAGCCGATCACGACCGATCACACGCGGAAGTCCTGCACCGCGGTCCAGGCCGGGTCGGGTTCGTCCGTCACGGCGGCGTCGCCGAGGTCCCAGGCGGAGGCGACGGTGCGCAGCGTGTTCAGCAACGAGCGGTCCGCCACGGTCGGCGCGGTGGAGTCCAGGTAGAAGTGCAGCGTGACCTGCGACTCCGTGGTCTCTGCGACGGCGAGCACGCCCGCGCCGTTCTCCTCGACGGTGGCGACCAGGGCGTCCTGCACGCCGGCGGCGAGGTCCTCGATCTGCGCCATCGTCAGGTCGGACGCCGCGAGCGGGTCCGTACCCAACGTGATCGGGACGTGCAGGTCACAGCCGGGCGCGACCACGGGCGACAGCGGCAGGACGACCCGGGCGACGCCCTGGGTCCCGTCACGTTCCACGCGCAGGACGCCCCGGGCGGGGCGCCCGTCCGGGTCCAGCGCGGCCGCGGCCATGCCGTCCACGCGCCGGCGCAGCTCGTCGACCGACACGGCCCCCTCGGGACTGTGGTCGGTGACGCTGACGCGTCCCAGCCAGGCGGCGGCGCGGTCGGCGCCGAGGACGTCGTCGAGCATGCGCGCGGCGGTCGCCACGTCCGGAGCGTCCTGCGCGGGGGCGTCGGCGCCGAACAGGGAGCGGCGCATCGCCGCGGTGGCCACAGACCCCCAGTTCGGGTGCCACACCTGCACGTTGAGCACGGTGTGACCTGCGGTGACGCCGGTGCGGCAGAGGGCGGGGTCGGGCGTCACAGGGCGTCCAGCGCCTGTTCGAGGTCGGCGAGGAGGTCGTCGATGTTCTCGATGCCGATGGAGATGCGCACCAGGTCGTCCGGCACCTCCAGGGCGGAGCCGGCGGCGGACTGGTGGGTCATCTTCGCCGGGTGCTCCAGCAGCGACTCCACCCCGCCGAGCGACTCCGCCAGGCAGATCAGGCGGGTGTTCTCGCAGAACTGCAGCGCCGGGGCCTCGCCGCCGGTGAAACGCACGGAGACCATCGCGCCGAAACCGTCCATCTGACGTGCGGCGACGTCGTGGCCGACGTGCCCGGGCAGACCCGGGTAGAGCACCTGGGAGATCTCCGGGCGTCCCTCCAGGAACTCCGCGACGGCCTGGGCGTTGGCGCAGTGGCGGTCCATGCGCACGCCGAGGGTCTTGATGCCGCGGTAGGTGAGGTAGGCGTCGAAGGGGCTGGGCACGGCGCCCACGCCACCCTGCAGGAAGAGCAGCTCGCCGTCGAGGTCCTCGTCGTCGGTGACGATCACGCCGCCGACCACGTCCGAGTGCCCGCCGAGGTACTTCGTGGTGGAGTGCATGACCACGTCCGCACCCAGCGCCAGCGGGCGCTGCAGGTACGGGCTAGCGAAGGTGTTGTCCACGATCAGCTTCGCCGGGTGGTCCTTCATCCCCTCCGCGGTGGCGGCGATGTCGGTGATACCCAGCAGCGGGTTGGTGGGGGTCTCCAGCCAGACCAGCGCGGTCTCCGGACGCAGCGCGGCGGTGACCTGCGCGGTGTCGGCGGTGTCGACCACGGACACCTCCACGCCCCAGTCGCGGTAGGTGGTGTCGAGCAGGCGGAAGGTGCCGCCGTAGGCGTCGTTGCCGAGGATCACGTGGGCGCCCGGACGCAGCAGTGCGCGCAGGACGGTGTCCGTGGCGGCCATGCCCGAGGAGAAGGCACGGCCGAACTTCGCGCCCTCCAGCGCGGCGACGGTCTCCTCCAGGGCGGTGACCGTGGGGTTTCCGCACCGCGAGTACTCGAAGCCGCCACGCAGCTGCGCCACGCCGTCCTGCGCGTACGTCGTCGAGGCGTAGATCGGGGCGTTGATCGCACCGGTCTGACCGTCCGGCTCGTAGCCGGCGTGGATGGCGTTGGTGTCGAAGCCGAAGGGACGTCCCGTGGCGTCCGTCAGGCGGTCGCCGGCCTGCAGGGCAGCGGCGCGGCGTGCGGCGGTGCCGGCGTCCGCACGCGACTCGTGCTCGTGGGAGTGGTCGTCGCTGCTCATGGGTGCTCTCCTGTGCTGGTCGGCTGCTGAAAATATTTCGCGTGGCCATCCTATCGAACCGAGCGGTCTACCTCAGGACGCACCCCGGGGTGTGGCAGGCTGGGCAGATGAGTGACAGCACAGACGCCACAGCCACCACGGCCACCACGGCCACTTCCCTGCGTGCCGCCGTCGACGCCGACCCGCGCAGCATGTGGGAACGCATGGTCGCCGGCGAGTACTACCTCGCCGACGAGCCGGACGTCGCCGCACGCTCGGCGTGCTTCCGGCTGTCGCAGACCGACCCGGCGAACGCGGACTCCTGGGACGCGCAGGTCCGCGACCTGCTCGGCCACGTCGGCGAGCGGAGCCAGGTGTGGCCCGGGTTGCGCGTGGACTACGGCACGAACGTGCACCTCGGCGACGACGTCTTCATCAACGTGGACGCCACGATCCTCGACGTCTGCCCGGTGCGCATCGGCGACCACTGCCAGATCGGCCCCGGCGCGCAGTTCCTCACCCCGCTGCACCCCCTGGAGGACCACGAACTGCGGGCGACCGGCTGGGAGTACGGCGCGCCGATCACCCTGGGGCGCAACGTGTGGTTCGGCGGCCGGGTGACGGTGTGCGCGGGCGTGACGATCGGCGACAATGTGGTGGTCGGGGCGGGTTCGGTGGTGACCCGCGACCTGCCGTCGGACGTGCTGGCCGTGGGGACGCCCGCCACGGTGGTGCGGGAGCTCTGAGCATGGCCTGAGACCGCGCGAAGTCGGATACCCACGGGGGTACCGGTGTTACCAGTGTTACTTATGTGACTCATGTGACGTATGTTGCGTAGGAGAAACCTCCTCTCCTGCCGCACCCTCCGTCCCCGCA
>JAKDIS010000042.1 GCA_030450335.1 Corynebacterium sp.
GTCAGCTGCTGGCGATGTGGAGGTATCCGGAGGGGACGCTGCAGCAGGTGCGCACCTGTTCGCCTGGGCCGTAGGTGGCGCCGTCGCGCAGGTCCACGGCGGTGCCGTCGGTGATCGGGGCGACGCAGGTGCGGCAGATGCCCATCCGGCAGCCGTGGACGAGGTTGACCCCGCAGTTCTCCGCGGCGTCGAGGATCGTCGTGGAACCGGTGGACTCGGTGGTCACGCCGGAGTCACCGAACTCGATGGTGCCGCCGAGGTCGGCGGCGTCCGGTCCGGTGCCGGCGCTGCCGGAGGCGGCGCCCTGGGCGTGGAAGGTCTCGGTGCGGGTGCCGGGCATCGCCTCGGTGAGGGACTCCAGCAGCGGGCCGGGACCGCAGGCGAAGGTCTCGCGCGCCGCCCAGTCGGGCACGGCCGTCGTGACGTCCTGCGCACTCAGGCGGCCACGCCGCGAGGAGTCCCAGCCGATGAGACGGTAGGACGCCTCGTCGGCGTCCAGGGCGTCCAGGGCGTCCAGCGCCTCGAGCTCGTCGGCGAAGGGCGACGGCGGACGCGCACCGCGTTCGCTGTGCACGTGCACGACGTCCGGCCAGGTCTGCGGCGTGCACTCCTCGCGCAGCCAGCGCAGCATCGACATCACCGGGGTGATGCCGGCGCCGGCGGTGACGAAGAGCAACCGCTCCGGCAGCGGCGACGGGAGGTGGAAGTCGCCGCCGGGGGCGGACAGGCGGATGATCTGGCCCACGTCGGCGTGCTCGGCGAGGTGGACGGAGACCATGCCGCCGGGCACCGGCTTCACGCTGACGGTCAGGGTGCGGCCGCGCCCGTGCCCGGAACGCACCGGTGCATTGGTCAGCGAGTAGCAGCGCCACCGCCACCGTCCGTCGATCTGGAGGCCGAGGCCGATGAACTGCCCGGCGTGGAAGGCGCCGCCCATGCCCGGGCCCGGGGAGATGGTCAGGGTGGTGTAGCCGCCGTGGCGGGTCACCCCGAGGATCCGTCCGCGGATCTCCCGGCCACGCAGCGGGTCGAAGAGACCGGCGTAGTCGGTGGGGGTCAGCGGGGTCGTCAGTTTGCGGAGGGCAGGCGTGAGCGGTTTCGTGGCGCGGGCCACGACCTTCCCGAGTCGCGCTTTGTTCATCACAGCGATATTACAGACGGAAAGATATATGTTCCAAGATAAAGGAGCTGTGAATATCCTGGTGTACCCCTGTCGGCGACGCGGCGCCGCCGGCGGGGGCCGTTACAGTGGTGGGCATGACTGACATCTCCGACCTCGAGATCCCCGGTGCCTGGGTCGCCGAACCCCGCATCTTCGGCGACGACCGCGGAACCTTCCACGAGTGGTTCCGCGCCGACGTCGTCGCCGACAAGCTCGGCCACCCCTTCGACATCCCCCAGGCAAACCTCTCGACGTCGCGGGAGGGCGTGGTGCGCGGCGTGCACTTCGCCGACGTGCCCCCCGGACAGGCCAAGTACGTGACCTGCGTGGCAGGACGCGTCGTCGACGTGCTCGTGGACCTGCGCCGCGGATCGCCGACGTTCCTGCAGCACGTGGCCGTGGAACTCTCCGCGGAGAACCGACGCGGGGTCTACGTGCCGATCGGCGTGGGCCACGCCTTCGGCGTGCCCGCCGGTGCCGGCCAGGCCACCATGAGCTACCTGGTCTCCGAGGGCTACGACCCGGGCGCCGAGCACGCGGTCAGCCCGCTGGACGCCGGGATCGGCATCGACTGGGCGTCCCTCGGCGTGCAGGAGATCGTCCTGTCCGACAAGGACCGTGAGGCCCCGACGGTCGCCGACGTGGAACGCGGCGGCGTTGACGGGGTCGTCCTGCCGTCCTGGAACGAGTGCCGCGGCTGGGAGAAGGAGCTGCGTCTGGCGTGGGAGCAGGCCCAGCAGGACGCGGAGAACTGGGAGGGCGAGTGATGCGCGGCATCATCCTCGCCGGCGGCACCGGGTCCCGGCTGCGTCCCATCACCCTGGGGGTCTCCAAGCAGCTCGTCCCGGTGTACGACAAACCGATGATCTACTACCCGCTGAGCACCCTGATGCTCGCCGGCGTCCGGGAGATCTTGGTGATCACCACCCCGGAGGACAACGACCAGTTCCGCCGCCTGCTCGGCGACGGATCCCAGTTCGGCGTGGAGATCACCTACGCCGTGCAGGACGCCCCGAACGGGCTGGCCGAGGCGTTCATCCTCGGCGCCGACTTCATCGGCGATGAACCGGTCGCCCTGGTGCTCGGCGACAACATCTTCTACGGCGCGGGCCTGGGATCCCAGCTGCGCCGCTTCCACGACGTGGCCGGCGGGGCGATCTTCGCCTACTGGGTCGCCGACCCGACCGCCTACGGTGTGGTGGACTTCGACGCCGACGGTACGGCGACGTCCCTGGAGGAGAAGCCGACCGACCCACGGTCGAACTTCGCGGTGCCGGGGCTGTACTTCTACGCCCCGGACGTGGTGGACGTGGCCCGGTCGCTGGAGCCGTCCGCCCGAGGTGAGCTGGAGATCACCGACCTCAACCGTGCGTACCTGGAGCGCGGCGACCTGCAGGTGGAGATCCTGCCGCGGGGGACCGCCTGGCTGGACACCGGCACCGTGGACAACCTCATGGCCGCCGGGGACTTCGTGCGCACCATCGAGGAACGTCAGGGCTTGAAGATCGGGTGCCCGGAGGAGGTCGCCTGGCGGATGGGGTACCTCAGCGACGACGACCTCGCCGAGCGCGCGGGGGCCCACGGGGCCTCGGCGTACGCCTCGTACCTGTTCACGCTGCTGAAGCGGGGCAAGGAGAACTGACGGGGGCTGGCAGGTGCGGGCTGGTCAGGCCCAATTAGGCGCCAGCCTCGCCGTCCTTCTTCTCCTGGGAGCCGTTGGAGCCGGGCTTGTGCTCGGGTTTGTTCTCTGGCTTCTCCGTGGAGGGGTCCTGGGCGGACGGGTTCTCCGTCTGCTTCTCCGGAGCCTTCCCGGTCTCGCCGGCGTCCCAGTGCTCCCCGCGCCGGGCGCGTTCCACCGCCTCCTGCTCACGCTTCTCCGCCTCACGCTGGGCCTTGAAGCGTTCCTTCTTGATGTTCCAGAGGAAGTCGGGGTCGTCGTCCGGGCCCTTCGCGCCCGCGCCTCCGGAACCCTTGCCGCCCCGGTTCTTCTGGATTCCCAGCGGCGGGAACTGGCTCTTCTGCGATCCCCCGGCTGCGTTGTTCCAGGTCTTCGGACCGAATGCCTTCCACAGCACGATGACCGTGACGATCACGAGCACCACGAGTATTACACGTCCCATTGTTGTCGACCTCCTGTCGGCGTAGGGGTGGTCGGTCGCCGGACCGACACGTCCCTCCATGCTAACCACCTGGGGACACAGAGTCGATCGGCGGGTGTGAATCACATTCATCCCGGTCCGGCGGTGCGGGGTCCGCAGGGTTTTGGGGGCGTGCTGCACGGGGTCGTAAGGTGGGGGACGTGGAAGACAGGGATATCAGGGACACCAGGGACACCGACGACACGGTCGACGCCGACAGCGCCGAGAACACCGGTGCCTCCGGTACCGCCGACGCCGACCTGAACCCCGGCAAGCTGCCCGCCGGCGCCTGGCGCGACATCGCCCTGTACGGCCTGGCCCGGGTGCTGGTGTTCGTGGTGCTGACGGTGGTCATCCAGTCGGTGGCGATCCTGATGGGGATGGGGCAGTCGTTCCCGCTGCTGATGAGCGCGCTGCTGGCCCTGATCGTGGCCCTGCCGCTGTCGATGTTCCTGTTCCGCAAGCTGCGGCTGCGTGTGAACGAGCAGATCGCGGTGCGCGACGCGGGTCGTCGGGCCCACAAGGAGCAGATGCGTGCCCAGCTCGAGGAGCGCCTCGACTGAGCGTGCCGCGCCGTGAAAGGCCCGGGCAGACAGCAACCCCGGAGGTTGGGTACGACCAACCTCCGGGATTGCTGTCTCTGGGGCCCGCCCAGGAACGGTCCCGGACCCGCCCGGGGCGTCAGCTCAGCAGCATCGCGATGAACATCGCCGCCGACCACACGAGCATCCCGCGGCCGGTCAGCCCCAGCACCGGGATCAGGTCCTTGCCCTGTGCACCCTTGACCACCGGTAGGGCGGCGACGAACAGCAACGGCACGGCGACGAGCGCGATGAGGGCGGCGATGCCTGCGGCGGACACCGCCACGGTCACCACCACCGACACCGCGACGAGCACCACGTAGAGCACCCGGGTCGCACGGTCGCCGAGGATCACCGCCAGCGTCGTCTTGCCGGCCTCCCTGTCGGTGGGGATGTCACGCAGGTTGTTGACCAGGTTCACCGAGGCCGACAGGCTGCCGACGCCGACCGCCAGCAGCAGTCCCACCCAGCTGACCGTGCCGGACTGGGTGAACTCCGTGCCGGTCACCGCCACCAGGCCGAAGAATACGAACACGGCGACCTCGCCCAGCCCCCGGTAGCCGTAGGGGTTCTTGCCGCCGGTGTAGAACCAGGCGCCGAGGATGCACAGTGCGCCGATGAGGATCAGCCACCAGGCCGACATCAGCGACAGGACGATACCGGCGACCCCGGCCACGGCGAAGCTGAGGAAGGCGGCGTACTTCACCCGCTCCGGCGGCACCAGGCCTGACCCGGTCAGCCGCAGTGGGCCGGTGCGGTCGTCGTCGGTGCCGCGGATGCCGTCGGAGTAGTCGTTGGCGTAGTTCACTCCGATGATCAGTGCCATGGCGACCACGCTGGCGAGTACCGCGCGGATCCAGGAGGCCTGTCCGTCGTACACGGCGGCGGCGGTGCCGGCGAGCACGGGGGCGACGGCGTTGGCCCAGGTGTGCGGGCGGGCTCCGGACAGCCAGTCGCCGGCGGTGGCGGTGTTGTGGGACAAGTCGATCTCCTGACGGGCGCGTGCGTCACCGGTTGCTCCCGGTGTCTCTCAGCTCCTCAGCCTAGTCCGCATCTGCGCGTGCACGGCCCGCCGGTCGACCTTGCCTGGTCCGGTGGCCGGCAGGGCGGACGTGGTGAGGACGCGACGGGGGATGAGGTGGCCCGCGGTGCCGGACGCCTTCAGCGCGGCGCGTACCTCGTCGGTGAGTTCGGCCGCGGTGGCCTCGGACTCCACGAGTGCGACGACGGCCTCGCCGAGGTCGTCGTCAGCCAGGCCGACCACGCACGAGCGGTACCCGATGGCGGAGAGCACGGCCTCGACCTCTTCGGGGAGGATCTTCAGTCCGCCGCTGTTGAGTGCCCCGTCGGCGCGTCCGCGCACGGTGAGCACCCCGTCCTCCACCGCGCCGAGGTCACTGGTGCGGAAAGTGCCGGTGGCGGGGAAGGCGTCCTGCTCCGCCGCACCGTCGACGTTGCGGTAGCCGTCGGCGACGGTCGGCCCGCTCAGCAGGATGCGCCCGGAGGCCTCCTCGATGGTGGCGACGGTGCCGGGGATCGGTTCACCGTCGTAGACCACGCCGCCGGCGGTCTCTGAGGAGCCGTAGGTCAGCACGATCGGCACGCCTTCCTGCCTGCACCGTGCCACGAGCTCCGGCGAGGTCGCCGCCCCTCCGACGAGGATCGCGGCGTACTCGCGCAGCGCGGCGAGAGCGCGGGAAGTGTCGGTGCCGTCGGTGTCGTCGGTGCCGTCGAGCAGACGGTGCAGCTGCGTCGGCACCAGGGATGTGTGCAGGTCTTCCCCGGGATGGCGGTCGCGCAGGTCGGCGGTGGCGCGCACGAAGCCGGCCGCGGTGAACCGCCCGTCGTCGTCCATCACGGTGGGGGAGTGGCCGGCGTGCTGGCTGCGCAGGATCACCTGGAGACCGGCGATGTGGTGCGGCGGCAGGGCCAGGAGCCAGGGTCCGGGTGCGGTGCCGAAGCGTGCACGCAGGTAGGACGCCGTGGCGTCGGCGGAGGCCAGGAGGTTGGCCGCGCGCAGGCGCGCGCCTTTCGGCAGTCCGGTCGAGCCGGAGGTGCAGGCGATCAGCGTGCCCGGGGCCTCGTCGAGCGTGACGTCCGTGACGCGCATGGCGTCCTGCAGGTCCGTCGCCGCGCGGGCGTCGGGCGGGACGGGGAGGACGGCGCGGCGTCCGGCGAGCACGTCCTGCAGGACAGGCAGTGCGGCGGCGACGCTGGCGGTGTTCAGGGCGACGGGCAGTGCTTCGAGCTTCACTGCTCCAACGCTACGCCGCCGTGGTGCCCGCTCAGGCGAGCAGGCCGAAGGAGGCGACGTAGGAGCAGGCGGCGGACGCCTCGGCGTCGGTCGGGTGGCGGCCCTCCAGGGCGCGGAAGGTGTAGCGTACCTCGCGCGGGGTTGCCGGGGTGCGTCCCTCGTCAATGAGCAGGGCGAGGACGTCGGTCGAACCGGTGCCCACGCCCAGGTCGGACGGGGAGAACACGCGGGTGTTGGGGCCGGTGTCCTCGCGGCGCACGGTGCGCGGCAACGTCATGGTGCAGGATCCGGGCAGGACGCCGAGCACGGTGTTGTCGATGAAGGCCTGGTCTCCGGAACTGGGGCGGCGGTACCAGTCGAAGAGGCTGACCAGTCGCCGGGTGATGGATGTCGTGGACGGCACGGGATTCACTTCCTTCAGGCAGGTAACCGCCGTTGTGGCGGGGGAACAGAGGACGACGTTCGTCGATCTACCCAAGATGGTAGATGCAAACAATGGGAGACGTCAAGTATTATCTCTGTTTCTCCTGCGTGAAGGGGATGTTGCCCGTCCAGAATGTGACTGTGGCAGTGCCTGCCGTCAGTGCCCGCCGCCGGTGGTCGCCGTCCCGAAGACGTCCCAGCCGAAGGTGGAGTAGATGCGGCCCTGGGTGACCCACATCAGTCCGACCAGGATCGCCAGGGCGATGAGGGCGAAAATCACCATGGCGGCGGAGCGGCGCCACCCGGTGTTGTGGGTGACGGTGCTGTCGGCGCCGTCGGCGGCGGGCACCCAGAGGCGGATTCCCACGCCGAAGAGGATCGGCAGACCGGCGCCCAGCACGAGTCCGGCGATGGTGACCTGGAGCAGTGACTCGAGGATGGTCATGATCTAGTTCTCCTGGCTGGTCGGGTGTCCGGCGGAGGTGTCGAGCACGGAGGCGGGGTCGCCGCGTCCGATCCCCGGGTCCCCGGCAGCGTCGGTGGGGGCCGCGGCGGCGTCGGCGGAGCTTGCGCCGGAGCCGGCCAGGGCGTGGACGAGGGTGTCGTTGTCGGTGGCTGCGGGGGCCCCGGGCTCGGCAGCGTCAGCGGCGCTGGCGGCGTTGGTGGCGGCGGTAGCGTCCGCGGCGGTGGCGGCGTCCTCGGGGGACAGGCCGTGCTCGTCCCAGTCCTCGTTGACGTTGTCGGCGTGCACCGGCTGCTTACGCGCCTTGTACACGATCAGGCCCACACCGATGGCCAGGATCAGGAAGGAGAACAGCGAACCGACGGCCATCGAGGTGGCCTCGGCGACCAGGTTGGACGCCGACCACACCAGCCAGGACGCGGCGGCGGCGAGCGGCAGGGTGGTGACCCAGGCGATGGCCATGCGTCCGGCGACGCTCCAGCGGACCTTCGCACCGGGCTTGCCGACACCGGAGCCCAGGATCGAGCCGGTGGCCACGTGGGTGGTGGACAGCGCCATACCCATGTGCGCGGAGGTCAGGATGATCGCGGCCGAGGAGGTCTCGGCGGCCATGCCCTGCGGGGAGGTGATCTCCACCAGGCCCTTGCCCAGGGTGCGGATCACGCGCCAGCCGCCGGCGTAGGTGCCCGCGGCGATGGCGATGGCACAGCTCGCGGTGACCCAGAAGGGCATGTCCGCGGCGGCGTCCAGGTTCCCGCTGGCGACGAGGGCGAGGAAGATGACGCCCATCGTCTTCTGCGCGTCGGAGGTACCGTGCGCCAGGGCGACCAGGGAGGCGGAGCCGATCTGGCCGAGGCGGAAGAGGTTGTCGCGCTCGCCTTCACGGGTGCGACGGGTGAGCTTGAAGACCCCGGCGGTGCCGACGAAGGCGACCAGCCCGGCGATCACCGGGGCGGCCAGCGCCGGCACGATGATCTTCTGCAGGACGCCGTCCCACACCACGCCGGAGACGCCGAGGGCGGCGATCGCCGCGCCGATCAGGCCGCCGAACAGGGCGTGGGAGGAGCTGGAGGGGAGCCCGAAGAGCCAGGTGAACAGGTTCCAGAGGATGCCGCCGATGAGACCGGCGAAGACCACGAGCAGAAGCTTGTCGGCCTCCGCGACGACGCTGAGGTCGAAGTCCTCCAGGTTCACGATGCCGTTGGCGACGGTCTTGGCGACCTCCACGGAGAGGAACGCTCCGACGAGGTTCAGCAGGCCCGCGAGGGCGACGGCCGTCTTCGGCTTCAGGGCTTTGGTGGCGATGGAGGTGGCCATCGCGTTGGCGGTGTCGTGGAAACCGTTGGTGAAGTCGAACGCCAGGGCGGTCCCGATCACGAGCACGAGGATGAGAAGCTCAGTCACACCTAGAAATATCCCGCTTATCGGCGCAAACGTCTACTCCCCGGACGTCGACGGGGGTATTAAATGGGGGTATATCGTATTCACTTAAGCGGGTCGGACAGGCGGCATAACCGCAGGTCGTGGAAGTGGTCGTATTCACCGCGAATGACGGAACAGGTAAACAGTGGGTGAATTCAAGGGAAAATCGGAAAGTGTGCTAGCGGAGTGACCTGCGGAATGAATCCGGGGCTGGACTGATCGTTGACCCCGCCCATCATCGCCCCTGTTCTCGCAGGACGCTGACCTCCGGCTCCCCGGATTCACATGTGGCACTCAGGTACCGGTGCCGGGCTGTGCCGTCCCCCGGCGGGCCCGGCGCCCCGTCAGTAGTAGTAGGGGAACTCGTCCCACCGCGGCGCCCGCTTCTTCAGGAAGGAGTCGCGGCCTTCCACGGCCTCGTCGGTCATGTACGCCAGGCGGGTGGCCTCCCCGGCGAAGACCTGCTGGCCCATGAGTCCGTCGTCGGGCAGGTTGAAGGCGAACTTCAGCATGCGCTGCGCCGTCGGGGACTTGCCGTTGATCTCGCGCGCCCACTGCACCGCGGTGTCCTCCAGCTCGATGTGGTCGGCGACCTCGTTGACCGCGCCCATCTGCATCATGCGCTCGGCGGAGTAGGAGCGTCCCAGGAAGAAGATCTCGCGGGCGTTCTTCTGACCGACCTGCTTGGCCAGGTAGGCCGAGCCGTAGCCGGCGTCGAAGGATCCCACGTCGGCGTCGGTCTGCTTGAACATGCCGTGCTCGCGCGAGGCGATGGTCAGGTCGCACACCACGTGCAGGCTGTGTCCGCCGCCGGCGGCCCAGCCGTTGACCACGGCGATGACGACCTTCGGCATCGTGCGGATCAACCGCTGCACCTCGAGGATGTGCAGGCGTCCGCCCTCGGCCTTGACGCGGGCCTCGTCGACCTTGTCCGCGGTGGCCTCGGTGACGTCACCGTCGTGCTCGGTGGCGTACTGGTAGCCGGAACGGCCGCGGATGCGCTGGTCGCCGCCGGAGCAGAACGCCCAGCCACCGTCCTTCGGGCTCGGCCCGTTGCCGGTCAGCAGGATCGTGCCCACGTCGGGGGAGCGCCGTGCGTGGTCGAGCGCGCGGTAGAGCTCGTCGACGGTGTGCGGTCGGAAGGCGTTGCGCACCTCGGGACGGTCGAAGGCGATGCGCACGATGCCGTTCTCGCGTCCTTCACCGGCGTGCCGGTGGTAGGTGATGTCGTCGAAGTCGAAGCCGGGGACCTCGCGCCACTGGGAAGGGTCAAAAGGATTGTCGCTCATGGGACCATCGTAGGGTGTGGTCATGCTGCCTCACGCCCTTCCGTCCCTTTCCGAGCTCAGCGACCGGGCCCGCGTGGTCACCTGCCCGCTGCGTGTGCCCTTCCGCGGCGTCACCGAGCGCGAGCTGATGCTCCTCGAGGCACCGTCCGGCTGGGTCGAGTGGTCGCCGTTCCTGGAGTACGGGGCCCCGGAGGCCTCCCGCTGGCTGCGCAGCGCCGTGGAGCTCGGCTGGGGTGAGGTGGCCGCGCCCACCACGGGGTCAGTGGAGGTCAACGCCACGATCCCCGCGGTGGACGTCTCGGTCGACCCGGAGGCCGTGCCGCGCTTGCTGGAGCGTTACCCCGGGTGCACCACCGTGAAGGTGAAGGTCGCCGAGAAGGGACAGACGCTGGAGGACGACCTGGCGCGGGTGCGCGCCGTGCGTGAGGCGCGTCCCGGCATCGCCGTGCGGGTCGACGCCAACGCCGGCTGGACCGTGGACGAGGCCTTCGAGGCCGCGACCGCGCTGACCGACCCCTCGCGCGGCGGCGGGCCCCTGGACTACGTGGAGCAGCCGTGCGCCACCGTCGCCGAGCTCGCCGAACTGCGCAAGCGCCTCGGCTCGCGCGGCATGATGGTGCGCGTCGCCGCCGACGAACTCATCCGCAAGTCCACCGACTCGATGGCCGCGGTGCAGGCCGGGGCCTGCGACGTGGCCGTGCTCAAGGCCGCGCCGCTGGGCGGGGTGTCGCAGGTCCGCGCGATCGCCGAGGAGGTCGGATGCTTCGGCGTGGCCGTCACCGTGTCCTCCGCCCTGGAGTCCGGGGTGGGCATGTACGCCGGCATCCTCGCGGCGGCGACGCTGCCGGGCTACACCGACGACGACGAGATGACTGTCGTCCCGCAGGCCGCGGGCCTGGCCACTGGCTCGCTGTACGCCGAGGACATCTGCGCGCCGCGCCAGATCGTGGACGGACGCCTCGCCGTGGAACCGCTGACGCCCGACGCCGACCGGCTCGACGCCCTGGCGTCCTCCGCCGAGCGCCGCGACTGGTGGTTCGAGCGCCTCGCGGCGTCCTACCGGCACCTGGGGTGAGCCGTAGCGAGGTCGGCCCACCCCGCGCCTTCGGCTATAAAGGGGCCAATGAGCGACAGCCACGACACCATCCACGTCCGGGGTGCCCGGGCGAACAACCTCAAGAACATCGACGTCGACCTGCCCAAGCGCAAGCTCACCGTGGTCACCGGCGTCTCCGGGTCCGGTAAGTCCTCGCTGGTGTTCGGTACCGTCGCCGCGGAGTCGCGCCGGCTGATCGACGAGACCTACAGCGCGTTCATCCAGGGCTTCATGCCCAGCCTGCCGCGACCGGACGTGGACGTCCTGGAGAACCTCTCGCCGGCGATCATCATCGACCAGGAACGCATGGGCGCGAACTCACGCTCCACCGTCGGCACCGCCACCGACGCGTCCTCCCTGGTGCGGCTGCTGTTCAGCCGCCTGTCGCAGCCGTACGTCGGCGCCTCTGGCCACTTCTCCTTCAACCTCCCCGAGGGCTGGTGCCCGACTTGTGAGGGCACCGGCGTGGGCGCCACGCTGGACCTGTCGGCATTCCTCGACGAGTCGAAGTCGCTGAACGAGGGCGCGATCGACGCGCCGGGCTTCGGCGTGGGGGACTGGTACTGGTCGTCCTACGCGAAGAACCCGCGCCTGGACCCGGACGTCCCGGTCGCCGACTTCACCGAGGAGCAGCGCGAGTTCTTCCTGTACGCCCCGGCGCAGAAGATCAAGGTCCCGAAGGAAGACAAGGACGCCAACGGCGGATTCTCCACCCTGAGCTACGACGGGCTGGTCACCCGCATCCGCCGCCTGTGGATCGACCGCGACACCCCGCCGAAGCAGAAGCAGATCGTGAACTTCGTGGAGCGCATCAGCACCACCGGCCCGTGTCCGGACTGCCACGGCACCCGCCTCAAGGAGGCGTCGCGCACGGCCACCGTCGCCGGATGCACCATCGGCGAGTGGAACTCCACGCAGGTCACAGAGCTCCGCGAGCTCGTGCTGGCGCTGGACGCCGAACCCTCGGTGGCACCCGTGCGCACCAACCTGCTCGGCATGCTCGACAACCTGGTGGACGTGGGCCTGGGCTACCTCAGCCTCGACCGCCCGGCGGGCACCCTGTCCGGCGGTGAGGCGCAGCGGGTGAAGATGATCCGCCACCTCGGGTCGTCCTTGTCGGACGTCACGTACGTCTTCGACGAGCCGACCATCGGGCTGCACCCGCACGACATCGACCGGATGATCGACCTGCTGCGCCGCATCCGCGACAAGGGCAACACCGTGCTCGTCGTCGAGCACAAACCCGAGGTCATCGCCGCCGCCGACCACGTGGTCGACGTCGGTCCGGGCTCCGGCGACGCCGGCGGCGAGATCGTGTTCGCCGGCACCTACGAGGGTCTGCGCGGGGCGGACACCGTCACCGCGCGCTCCCTGGAGCGCGGCGTGAGCCTGCGCGGACACGTGCGCGAGGCCACCGGCACGATCGCGCTGCAGCACGTCAACGACAACAACCTGAAGGACGTCTCGGTCGACGTGCCCCTCGGCGTGCTCACCGTGGTCACCGGCGTGGCGGGGTCGGGCAAGTCCTCGCTGGTGCACGGCGGGCTGACCGGCAGGGACGGGGTCACGGTGGTGGACCAGTCCGGGATCCGCGGCTCGCGCCGCTCCACCCCGGCGACCTACACCGGTCTGCTCGACGACGTGCGCAAGCTCTTCGCCCGGGCGAACAAGGCCGCCGGGGCGACACCGGCGCACTTCAGTCCGAACTCCGAGGGCGCGTGCCCGGTGTGCAACGGCCTCGGCGTGGTCTACACCGACCTGGCGATCATGGCGGGGGTGTCCACCCCGTGCGAGGAGTGCGGGGGACGCCGCTTCCGACCGGAGGTCCTGGAGTTCACCCTGGCCGGACGCACCATCAGCGACGTACTGGACATGACGGTGCGGGCCGCCCGCGAGTTCTTCGCCGGGGAGGTGAAGGCCAGTGCGGGTTCGCGCAACGTGGTGGCGGTGCTGGAGCGCCTGGCCCAGGTGGGGCTGGGGTACCTGCGCCTCGGTCAGCCGTTGAACACCCTGTCCGGCGGCGAGCGGCAGCGTCTGAAGCTCGCGGCGAAGATCGGTGAGGGGCTCAAGGGTGTGGACGGAGACACGTCATCGTGCTCGACGAGCCGACCTCGGGCCTGCACCTGGCGGACACCGGCACGCTGGTCACGATGATGCAGTCGCTGGTCGACGACGGCTACAGCCTCGTCGTCATCGAGCACAACATGGCGGTGATGGCGCAGGCCGACCACATCATCGACGTCGGCCCCGGGGCTGGCCACGAGGGTGGGCAGGTGGTGTTCACCGGCACGCCGGCGGAGCTGGTGGATGCGACGACCCTCACCGGACGCCACCTCGCCCGCGCGGTGGGCAGGTAGGTCCGGCTGTGGTCGCGGCGAGGTCGACAGGTAGCGTCAGAGGGTGTGACTGACCTGATCGACACCCCCAACCACAGCGGCGACAACGGTAGCGACCACACGGGCGCCGCGCATCTGGCCCCGGCGACCCGCGTCGCGGCGGTCGTCGTGGACGCCCTCATCGCCAACGGGGTGCGCGAGGCGGTGGTCTGCCCGGGGTCCAGGTCGGCGCCGTTGGCGTTGGCCTTCGCCGAGGCGGACCGGCGTCACCGGCTGCGCCTGCACGTGCGCACGGACGAGCGGTCGGCGTCCTTCCTGGCGTTGGGCCTGGCCAAGCGCTCGGGACGGGCGGTGCCGGTGGTGATGACCTCCGGGTCGGCGGTGGCGAACTGCATGCCGGCGATGGTGGAGGCCACCGCCGCCGGGGTGCCGTTGATCGTTTTGTCGGCGAACCGGCCGTGGGAGATGCTGGGCTCGGGGGCGAACCAGACCATCGACCAGTTCGGCATCTTCGGCAGCCACGCCGTGGAGGCCGTCGGCATCGACGCCGCCGTCCGTGGCTCTGAGGGGGACGCGCAGGACGCCGCATCCGCCGACGCCACCGTGCGCGACCGGGTGGCCCACGCCGTCTTGCACGCCATGGGCCCGGTCGGGGCCGGCGGCGTGCAGGTCGACGTCCCCTTCGCCGAGCCCCTGGTCCCCGCCACCACGGCGGACGTGACCCTCGCCGCGACGCTCGCCGGCAGCGAGCGGAGCGTCCCGGACCGGCTGCGCACCCCGCACGACCCGGCGGCGACGGTGGACCTGTCGCTGCGCACCCTGGTGGTCACCGGTGATGTGCGTGACCGCGTCTGGGCGCAGGAGGTCCTCGACGAGCTCGCGGGTGTGCCGACCATCGCCGAGCCCGGCAGCCCCGCCCCGGACACCCCGGTGCACCCGGCCGCCGCGGGCCTGTTCGCCGCCGAGATCGGCGCGGGCGTCGGCGACGGCGACTACCGGGCGCAGATGCGTCCGGAGCAGATCGTCCTCGTCGGACGTCCCACGCTGCACCGCGGCACCGCCCGGCTGCTGGCGGACCCGGCGATCCGGGTCGTGCCGGTCTCCGACCGTCCCACCGCCCCGAGTGTGGGACGTTCCGACGTCGACACCGCCGCACCGTTCCGTGGGGTGCGCGTCACCGGTGAGCACCCGCGCGGCTGGCTGCGCACCTGCGCCGCCGCCGGCGAGGTCGCCGCCACGGCGGTGCGTGAGGAGATCGCCGCCGGTGAGTTCACCGGCCTGCACGTCGCCGCCGCGGTGACGGACAGCCTGTCGGACGGGGACGCAGTGGTGCTCGGGGCGTCCTCCGCCGTGCGCGACGCCTCACTGACCGGCCTGCCGTTCCCCGGCGTGCACGTGGTGACCAACCGCGGTGCCGCCGGCATCGACGGCACCGTGTCCACGGCCGTGGGTGTGGCCCTGGCGCACGCCTCGGCGGAACCGGACCTGATGCGTGCACCGCGCACCGTGGCGCTGATGGGTGACCTGACGTTCCTGCACGACGTCAACGGCCTGTCGGTGGGCCCGGGCGAACCGCGCCCGGAGAACCTGGTGATCGTGGTGTCCAACGACGACGGCGGCGCGATCTTCGAGACCCTCGAGGTCGGCGTACCGGGGCTGCGCGAGTTCGAGGACGGCGTGTCCGCCTTCGACCGGGTGGTGGGCACGCCCACCGGCGCGGACCTGGAGGCGCTGTGCGACGGCTACAACGTGGCGCACCGGCGCGTGACGAACATCAACGAACTGGCCCTGGCGCTGGAGGACCACGCCGAGGGCGCCGGTGGCATGCTCGTCGTCGAGGCCGCGGTGACACGCGCCCCGCGCGAGCGCATGCACCGTCAGCTCACGGAGAAGACCACTGTCACCCCGGCGACGCCGGCACAGGAGGGGTGACGCCGTGGTTTCCCGCCCGTCGTTCCTGAGCTCCGTGGAGGCGCTGCGCCCCTCGCGGGCGACCGTGCACCGCCGCCTGGTGCAGACGATCCTCGCGCTGGCGGTGCTGGCCACCGCGGTCAGCGGTATGCTGGTCGTCAACGCCGCGATCGGCGACGCGAAGATCGCCCGCGACCGCGGTGTGGCCGTGGCCGACGTCCTCGGCGGCGGGAACACCACCGTGGTGCGCTACCGCGACGACGCCGGGGTCTACCACCAGCCGGACCGGGGGCTGAAGTACCCGACCGGCCTGTCGCAGGGCGACCGGGTGTACGTGGACTACCAGCGCTCCGACCCCGACAACGTGAAGGTCCAGGGCCGCGGGTGGACGCTGTCGATCGTGCCCGCCCTGTCGGTGTGGCTGGTGTCGATGGTCGTGGTCGGGCTGCTGTTCGGCGTGGAACGGCTGTGGTGGCGGCGGGGGAAGAACGGGCGGGACGCGGCGATCGACTAGGCTTGGTCAGCGTGTCACGAGCCAGCCTGGAGAAGAACCCGTCCGACGTCGCCCGCATGTTCGACGCCGTCGGAAAGAACTACGACCTGACCAACACGGTGCTCTCCTTCGGGCAGGACCGTCTGTGGCGTAAGCGCACGCGTCGCCGTCTCGACCTGGCGCCGGGCGACAAGGTGCTGGACCTGGCGGCGGGCACGGCGGTGTCCACCGTGGAGCTCTCCGAGTCCGGCGCATGGTGCGTGGCCTGCGACTTCTCGCAGGGCATGTTGGCCGCCGGGGCGGACCGCGACGTGCCGAAGGTCTGCGGCGACGGCATGAACCTGCCGTTCCCGGACAACACCTTCGACGCGGTCACCATCAGCTTCGGGCTGCGCAACATCGTCGACCCTGCCGCCGGGCTGCGGGAGATGGCGCGGGTGACGAAGCCCGGTGGGCGTCTCACGGTGTGCGAGTTCTCCACCCCGGTGGTCCCGGTGTTCCGCACCGTGTACATGGAGTACCTGATGCGTGCGCTGCCGGCGGTGGCCCGTGCGGTGTCCTCCAACGCGGAGGCCTACGTGTACCTCGCGGAGTCCATCCGCGCCTGGCCGGACCAGGAGGCCCTGGCCGCGCTGGTCAACGACTCCGGCTGGCAGGGTTGCGGCTGGCAGAACCTCACCTTCGGCATCACCGCGATGCACAGCGCCACCAAGCCGAACTGAGCGCTGGCGCGGCGCTCACGCCCCGAACAGGGGACGTGACTCCGCGTGCCAGAAGCGGTCGTGGGCGCTGCTGAGGCGTCCGGCACCGAGCCAGAGCCGGGCGGTGAGGTCGCGGTCCTCGGGGGTCACGAGGTTTCCCATCAGGCGTGCGGCCGAGCCCATGAGCCGGTCGGCGACCGGCCCGCGCATCCCCAACGGCCCCACCGCGGAGAGCAGGCCGGGCATGGTCAGCAGGGTCGCGGCGCGTCGGGCCAGGGAGAAGGCGTCGCCGTAGCGGGCGCGCAGGTGCTCGGGCCAGATGTAGCGCAGACCGTCGGACGTCCCGTCGGCCGCCGCGAGCATGTCGACGAGGTCCACGCCCGACTCCAGGGCGTAGTCGATGCCCTCCCCGTTGAGCGGGTTGACCAGCGCGGCGGTGTCACCGACGGCGGCCCAGTTCACCCCGGAGACCCGGGTGACCGCCCCGCCCATCGGCAGCAGTGCGCTGGCGACGTGCGTCGGTGCGCCGAGGCCCCACTCCTCTTCACACTGCGCGGCGTAGGACGCCAGCAGCTTGCGCACGTTCACCTTCGCCGGACGCCGTGAGGTCGACAGTGCCCCGCACCCCAGGTTCACCGCCGGGCCGTGCTCGCCGTCGGCGCCGAGCGGGAAGATCCAGCCGTAGCCGGGCTGCGCCACGCCGTCGGCGTCGCGTAGCTCCAGGTGCGAGTGGATCCACGGTTCGTCGCTGTAGGGGGAGGGACAGTAGGACCGTGCCGCCACACCGTGGACGAGCCCGCGCAGCCACTGCAGGCCCAGCGTCCTGGCCAGTCCGCTGCGCACGCCCTCGGCGAGGACGAGGTAGCGGCAGTGCACGGCGGAGCCGTCGGCGAGACGCACGGCGCGTACCCGGCGGGCGCCGGCCACCAGGTCGGTCTCCACGTCCACCGCCTTCGCGGTCAGTCGACGCGCGCCGGACGCCACGGCGAGGTCCACCAGTGCGTTGTCCAGGTCGGTGCGGGCCACGGCGGTGCCGCGGGCGGGGAACTCCGGGTGGTCGGGCCAGGGGGCGGTGACCGATCCGCCGAAGCCGTGCAGTTTCAGGCCGCGGATCTCGGGGCGTCCTGCCGCGGGGGCGACGAGGTCACCGGCGCCGAGCGCCTCCAGGGCGTGGACGGCGCGCGGGGTGAGTCCGTCGCCGCAGGTCTTGTCGCGGGGGAAGTCCTGCATGTCGAGCAGCAGGACGTCGCGGCCGGCGACGGCGGCGCGGTGTGCGGCGGCGGATCCTGCCGGGCCCGCACCGACGACGAGAACTTCGCACTGTATGTCATTCATCGTCGACTATTCTGGCACGGTGTCGTGGGTGGAGGTCATTGGCACAGGTGTCGGCACGGGTGGCGGCGCAGGTGTCCGTCTGGGTCCGTGCCGAGGTGCTGGTCTACAGTAGCGTGGAGCAAGATTACCCAGAGAAGACGTTTGACGGACAGAGGCTACGTAATTCATGGCAAGCACTAACTCGGATGTGCGGGTGGGGCTCGACCTCGGTGACGAGTACCTGAACACCGCTGTCCCGGACGGCCTGGCGCGTGTGGAGGCCAGGCTCCGCGAGGTCCTGTCGTCCGGGGAGAGCTTCCTCACCGACAAGATCAGTCACCTCGCGGTCTCCGGTGGAAAGCGCTTCCGTCCGATGTTCGCCCTGCTGGCGGGACAGTACGGGCAGGACCGGGAACTCACCGACACGGTGACCGACGCCGCTGTGGTCGTCGAGCTCACCCACCTCGCCACGCTGTACCACGATGACGTGATGGACGAGGCCGAGCGCCGTCGCGGCGCACCGAGCGCCAACGCCCGCTGGTCGAACTCCGTGGCCATCCTCGCCGGCGACTACATCTTCGCCGTCGCCTCCGGACTGATGGCGGACCTCGGCACCGACACCGTCCGGCACTTCGCCGACACCTTCGGTGAGCTCGTCACCGGCCAGATGCGCGAGACCATCGGGCCGGACGGTGAAGAGGACGAGATCGAGCACTACATGCAGGTCATCCAGGAGAAGACCGGTGTGCTCATCGCCTCGGCCGGCTACCTGGGGGCGCTGCACTCCGGGGCGTCCGCCGAGCACCGCGACGCGCTGTTCCGGTTCGGCCGCCACCTGGGCCAGGTGTTCCAGATCGTGGACGACATCATCGACATCTGGTCCGACCCCGAGGAGTCCGGCAAGACCCCCGGCACGGACCTGCGCGAGGGCGTGTTCACCCTGCCGGTGCTCTACGCCATGCGTGAACAGACCGAGGGTGGGGCGCGCCTGCGTGAACTGCTCACCGGGCCCGTGACCGACGATGCCTTGGTCGACGAGGCCCTGACCCTGATCCGGGCGTCCAACGGGCGTGAGCGCGCCCTGGAGGACGTGCGGCGCTACCGCGGGCTGGGCGAGGACGAGCTGGCGCAGCTGCCGGCGCTCCCGGCGACGGGCGCGCTGCGCAACCTCATGGACTACTCGCTGGAACGTCTGGGATAGCCTCGCTGACCAGCTGATTTGCCTGAACCGTGTGAGGTCGTAGTAGGGTATCCATCGCACCGTGAGGTGCACGCCAGGTTGCCCGAGCGGCCAAAGGGAGCGGACTGTAAATCCGCCGGCATTGCCTTCAAAGGTTCGAATCCTTTACCTGGCACAACATGGTACGTCGAGTACCGCGAACCGCCCGTGGAGTGGAGACACTCCCCGGGCGGTTTTCGCGTGCGTGGGGTCGAGGCCTCAGCATCGGGTTGATGGGGGTAATGGTCAGGATGTGTGTCTGCCTCGGGCGCGTCATGAC
>JAKDIS010000161.1 GCA_030450335.1 Corynebacterium sp.
GGGAAGTTCTCGACCGGGAAATTGCGGTTTAACCCGCGAGAAACAGAAAACGTCGACACTGTTACCTATGACAACATCAGTGACACCTATACCGGCCACCGTCACGCCCGAGGTCTTCAACGCGGCACCCGCCGCCGCCCTCGTCGACCGGGTGGCGGAACTGTTCGCCAGCAGGACGCTCGCCGCGTCCGTCGTCGACGCGCGCCCGTTCGCCTCCGTCGACGCGCTCTGCGCGGCGGCGTCCGACCTGCTGCGCGCGCAGGACGACGCGGGCGTCCTGGAGTCCGTCAACGCCCACCCGCCGATCGGCGGCACCGTCGCCGCCGGCAGCCTGTCCGCCGCCGAACAGGCCACCGCGCAGGACGGGGCGCAGGACGGCGACAGCGAACTCCAGGCGCTGCGCAACCTGCAGCCCACCTACCGGGAGAAGTTCGGCTGGAACTTCCTCATCCGCGCCGCCGGACGCGACAGCCGCCAGATCCTCGACAACCTTGTCGAGCGCCTGGCCCGGGAGCCGCAGGACGAGTGGCCGACCGTGGTCGACAACCTCGACGCCATCAACCAGCTGCGCCTGCGCGGCTTCGTCACCGAAGCAGATTCCGAGAACACGAAGGAGGCCCAGGCATGAGCCTGTCCACCCACGTCCTGAACACCACGACCGGCCTGCCCGCCGCGGGCCTGGACATCGCCCTGGTCACCGACCAGGGCGCACCGGTGGAGTCGGGCGCGACCGACGCCGACGGCCGTCACCGGTTCACCACCCCGCTGGAGCCGGGCACCTACCGCCTGCGTTTCGAGACCGGCGAATACCTGGACGCCTCGCATACCGCCTCGTTGTACCCCTTCGTGGACATCACCTTCCACGTCACCGCGCAGCGCGGCGGGGCGGACGGGCACCTGCACGTCCCGCTGCTGTTGTCGCCGTTCGGCTACTCGACCTACCAGGGGAGTTGAGGCGCTGGATGAGCACCACCGACGAGTACATCCCCGGCACCATCGGCGCCGTCGCCCCGGACGGCACGCACCCGGTCGACCAGAAACCACCGCTGGCGCGCACGTTCATCCTGGGTCTGCAGCACGTCCTGGCGATGTACGCCGGGGCGATCGCCGTGCCGCTGATCGTCGGTGGTGCACTCGTCGCCGCCGGCGAGTTCGAGGCGGAGCACATGCACCACCTCATCGTCGCCGACCTCTTCGTCGCCGGCATCGCCTCGGTGATCCAGTCGCTGGGTTTCTGGCGCTTCGGGTCGAGGCTGCCGTTGATCCAGGGTGTGTCGTTCGTGTCGGTCGCCCCGATGATCTCCATCGGGTCCGAGCACGGCATCACCGCGATCTACGGGTCGGTCATCGCCACGGGTGTGCTGATGATGCTCATCGCACCGTTCTTCGCCAAGGTGGTGCGGTACTTCCCGCCGCTGGTCATCGGTACGGTGATCACGGTGGTGGGGCTGTCCCTGCTGTCGGTGGCGGCGGGGTGGCTGTTCAACCAGAACGGTCCGGCGAACGAGCAGGGTACGGGGCAGAACTTCCTGCTGGCCCTGGGCACGCTCGTCGTGGTGGTGTGCATCCACCGTTTCGCCCCGGCGGCGTGGAAGTCGATGGCGGTTCTGGGCGGCATCGTGGTCGGCACGGTCGCGGGCGTGTTCGTCGGCGCCAGCGACTTCTCGGCGGTGGGCGAGGCCGACTGGGTGGGTGTGCCCATGCCGTTCCAGTTCGGCACCCCGACGTTCGACATCGCCTCGATCCTCACGATGCTGCTCGTCGGCCTGGTGATCATGACGGAGACCAGCGGTGACATCGTCGCCGTCGGCGACATCACCGGACGCCGCGCCACACCGCGCAGCCTCGCCGACGGCCTGCGCGCCGACGGTCTGGCGACGCTGCTCGGCGGCGTCTTCAACACCTTCCCGTACTCCGCGTTCGCGCAGAACGTCGGGTTGGTGTCGTTGTCGCGGGTGGCGAGCCGGTACGTGGTCACCGCCGCGGGCCTGATCCTCATCGTGCTGGGCCTGCTGCCGAAGGTCGGCGAGATCGCCACGGGCATCCCGTCGCCGGTGCTCGGCGGCGCGGGCGTGGCGTTGTTCGGCATGGTCGCGGCGTCCGGCATCAGGACGCTGGCCACGGTGACGTGGACGGAGACGCGCGCGCTGATCGTGGGCGTCTCCGTGGCGCTGGCGATGCTGCCGGCCGTGTTCGACGGCCTCTACGCCAACCTGCCGGACAGCCTGGAGATGATCCTGGACAGCGGCATCACGGTGGGCGCGGTGTCGGTGATCCTGCTGAACCTGCTGCTCAACCGGGAGGGCGGCGGCCACCTCGCCGAGGACACGCTCGAGGAGGAACTGCAGGACGAACTGCAGGACGCGCAGGACGCCCCGGCCGGGCCGTCCGGCCTGCGCGCGGTGCCCGCGCCCGCCTCGTCCAGCGAGGTCTGAGCGGTGAACGCGCGCCCCACCGTCGTGCTCGGCCACGTCGTGACGCCGACGGCGGACGGCACCACGCTGGACGTCGCGTCCGGCGCGGTCGCCCACGCGGGTGGACGCATCCTCGACGTCGGTGCGGCCCGCGACGTCCTGCCGCGTCACCGTGGCGCGCTCGTCGAGGACCACGGCGACGCCCTGCTCGTCCCCGGCCTCGTCGACGCCCACGTGCACTTCCCGCAGGTCGGCATGATCGCCTCGCCGGGACTGCAGCTGCTCGAGTGGCTCGACAACTACACCTTCCCGGCGGAGGCCCGGTTCGCCGACGACGCCCACGCCGACGCCGTCGCGGACTTCTTCACCGACCAGCTCGTCGACAACGGGGTGACCACCGCCTGCGTGTACGCCACCGTGCACCCGGGCAGCGCGGAGGCGCTCTTCCGTCACGCGCGGCGCAGGAACCTGCGCGTCATCACCGGCAAGGTCTGCATGGACCGCAACGCCCCCGACGGCCTGCTCGACACCCCCGACTCCGCCGTGGCGGACAGCGCGGCACTGCTGGAGCGCTGGCACGGCGTGGGACGCCTCGAGTACGCCATCACCCCGCGGTTCGCGCCGACGTCCTCGGACGCGCAGCTCGCCGCGCTCGGCGAACTCGCCGCGTCCCACCCGGACGTGGTGGTGCAGACCCACCTGTCGGAGAACACCGGCGAGATCGACTGGGTGCGCTCCCTGTTCCCCGACGCGCTCGACTACACCGACGTCTACGACCGGGCCGGGCTGGTGCGCCGGCGCGCCGTGTTCGGCCACGGCGTGCACCTGGGCGACCGCGAACTCACCCGGCTGGGGCAGGCGCAGGCCTCCGTGGCGCACTGCCCCACGTCGAACTTCTTCCTCGGCTCGGGCATGTTCGGCGTGACCCGGGCGCAGTCCTTCGAGGGCCTGCGCGTGGGGCTGGGCTCCGACGTCGGCGCGGGGACCAGCCTGTCGCCGCTGGTCACGCTGGGTTCTGCCTATACCGCGTCGCGCATGCTGGACGCCCCGCTGGACGTCGCCGCGCTGCTGCGACTGGCCACGCTGGGCGGGGCGGAGTCCCTGGGCGTGGAGGCGTCCGTGGGGTCCCTGGAGACCGGGAAGGACGCCGACCTGGTCGTCCTCGACCCCTGCGCGGGCGCCAACTCCGACGTCCTGCGCCGACGCGCCGAGGCGGCCACCACCACCGACGAACTGCTCTTCGCCACGATGGTGCTCGGCGACGAGCGCGCCGTGGTCCGCACCGTCGTCGCCGGGGTGTGAGGGGGGTCGGCGCCGGTCAGGACGGCAACGCCGAGTCGAATACGCGGTTGAGGGTCTCGGCCTGGGGGAAGTCCAGGTGAGCGACACCGGGGAGGACCTCGAGTGTCACGTCCGACGCACCGCGGCCGCGGTACCAGGCTGCACCCTCCCGGGCGGCGGTGAGGGCGTCGAACCGGTCGTACCCGCGGGTGCCGTCGTCGAGGTCGCCGACGGACCACCGCAGCGGTACGTCACGGACGCCGGAGGACGGCCCGTCGGGCGCGTCCACCTCGTCGGGGGCGCCGCCGCCGGCCATCATCAGCGCACCTCCGGTGACGAGCCCGCGGGTGCGGCAGAGGATCCCGTAGCTGATCATCTCGGCGCCGCCGGAGTAGCCGGACCACCAGATGTTGCCCGTGTCCAGGCCGGGATCGTCCCTCACCCGGTCCGCCACCAGCGCACTGAGCCAGTCGGTGTTGCTGTCGAGCCGGCGCCACCAGGTCGACCCACGACGATGGTCGGGGGTGCGGGGTGCGATGAGGACCATGTTGCGGGCGGCGGCGACCCGGGCGAGTTCAGCCAGGGTCGGTTCGGCGTCCGTGCCGCGGTCGAACTCGTTGGCACCGTCGCCGTGCAGGTGGATCAGCACGCCCTTCGGGGGCGTCCTGCCGCCGGTGCTGCTGCCGCTACTGCCGCT
>JAKDIS010000043.1 GCA_030450335.1 Corynebacterium sp.
TACACGACGCTCGCTTTCGAGGCGAGTTCCTTCGGCCGCTCGGACACGCCACCGCCGACTAAGTTAGCAGCAACCGCCCCGCACGGGCAAAATGCCCGCGGACGAACCCTCGGGGCGGCAGGCCGGTCACTTGTCGGAGAGCTTGTCCAGCCCGTCCTTCAGTGAGCCCTTGGCCTTGTCCGCCTTGTCTCCGTCCGTGACCTTGTCGATGGCCTCGCCGGCCTTGTCCTCGACCTGGTCGCGGTTGTCGTTCACGGCCTTCTTGGCCTTGTCGCCGAGTCCTCCGAGATCCATGATGTTCAACCTCCGTGAAAGTTCTGGAAAGGGGTACTGCATCTGACCCGCCCCAGGATAGAGAATCAGCGCCGGTCGCGAAAGAACCCGGAGAGAAGTTCCTCGCAGTCGGTGGTGCGCACCCCGCCGCGCACGGCGACGGTGTGCAGCGGGGAGTCGCGTGCCACGTCCACCACGGAGCCGCATGCGCCGGTGCGTGGTTCGTGGGCGCCGAAGAGGATGCGTCCCACCCGGGCGCCGACGGCGGCGCCGGCGCACATCGCACAGGGCTCCAGGGTGACCACGAGGGTGCAGTCCTGCAGCCGCCAGGCGTCGCCGTGGGCGGCCGCGGCGGCGCGCAGGGCGAGGACCTCGGCGTGGGCGGTCGGGTCGGCGTCGGCCTCCCGCCTGTTCGTCGCCGCGGCGAGTTCCCGCCCCTCGGGGTCGACGACGACGGCACCGACGGGCACGTCACCGTCGGGCGTGGTGGCGGCGACGGCGAGGGCGCGGCGCATCAGGGCGTCGTCCCGGTTGTCGCGCACGGTGGCCGGCAGACCCGAACCGGTCACTCCCACCCGCTGTACCCGAGCGTGTCGAGGATGTCGGCCAGGTCGTCGTCGAAGCCCAGCTCCTCGGCCAGGCGCATGAGCTGTTCGGTGGCCAGCATCTCCCCGTCGTCGAGGATCACGGAGAACACCTGGTCGCTCACACCGAGGTCGGTGAGGATGTCGAAGTCGCCCTCGGGCCAGGGGGCGTCGGGATCGTCGGCGTCGTCGATGTCGTCGTCGGTGGGCTCGTCCACGTCGAGTTCGTCGAGGATGTCACGGGCCAGGCCGATGCCGGGCTCGTCGTCGTCCTCGACGACCACGGAGGCGTCGCTGAGCAGCAGCTGGGGGCCGCGCGGGCCGGGTCGCACCAGGGCGCACCAGTCGTCCTCCACGCAGACCATGGCGAACAGCACGCCGGCCGCGCGCAGCCGCCCGAGTTCGGTCAGCAGCGGCCGCAGCCCGTCGGGCACGTCTCGTTCCAGGATACGCAGGTGCCAGGACGCGCCGCCGGAGTCACCCTCGGCGAGTTCGGCTGCGACGACGAATCCACTCATGCTCGCTAACCGTAGTCGCCCTGTGCCACACTTGAAAGGTGAACTACACAGCAGCGTCCCCCGCCCCCGCCGACCCGTTCCCGGTCTGTGTGCTGGGGCTGGGCCTGATCGGCGGCAGCCTGCTGCGTGACCTGCAGGGCGCAGGACGCCCCGCGTTCGGATGGAACCGGTCGCAGGCCACGGTGGACGCCGCGACGTCCGACGGTTTCGACGTCTCCGCCGACCTCGTCGCCACGCTGCGCCGCGCCGCCGCGCAGGACGCCCTGATCGTGCTGGGCGTGCCGGTGCCGGCACTGCCCTCGCTGCTGGAGGAGGTCGCCGTCCACGCCCCGGACTGCGGGCTGACGGACGTGGTCAGCGTGAAGGCGGAGGTTCTGGAGCTGGTGCGCGCCCACGGGCTGGCCGAGCGCTACGTGGGCGGCCACCCGATGGCCGGTACCGCCGACTCCGGGTGGGACGCAACGACGACCGGCCTCTTCGACGACGCGGTGTGGGTCGTCACCCACGACAACGCGGGCGAGAACGACGCATGGGTGACCACGTGGCGACGGGTCGTGGAGACCGCCACGGCCACCGGCGCGGCGGTGGTGCCGGCACGCACCGGAAACCACGACGACGCGGTGGCCCGGGTCTCCCACCTGCCGCACGTGCTCGCCGAGGCGCTGGCGGTGACCGCCGACCGTGGTGGCGCGCTGGCGTTGTCGTTGGCGGCGACGAGCTTCCGCGACGGCACCCGCGTGGCCGGCACCGCCCCGCCGCTGGTGCAGGCGATGTGCGAGAACAACCGGGACGCCCTGGTCACGGCCCTCGACGAGACGGTGGAGCTGCTCGGCGCCGCCCGCGCGGCCCTCGGCGACCCCGACGGGGACCTGGGTCAGCTCACCGGTGACGGGTACGACGCCCGGCTGCGCTACGAGGCGCGCGCCGGACGCACCCGCGAGGCACCGTCCAACCGCCCGTTCATCCGGGTGCGCCCCGGTGATCCGGGCTGGATCGAGCAACTGCACCAGGCCGAGAGCCTCGGCGCGCAGATCGGGATCCTCTAGACCCCTGCTCCTGCCCGACTACTCCTGTCCGACCTGGCACTCGGCGGCACCGCCGGTGGCGGAGGACTGCTCCACCAGCGGGGCGATGCGCTGGGCCAGCTCGGCGACGGCGGCGCGGGAGGTCTGCTCGCTGCCGTCCTCGGGGATGACCCCGATGGAGACCGGGACCTGTGCACCGACGGGGCCGACGAGACCGAACTCGCGCAGGATGAAACTGCCCTCGGCGGTGTCACCCCACCCTCCCTTGACGTGGGCGTTCTCCAGCTGGCCGAGGCCTCCGGCGTGCTCCTCGGCGAGCCGGCCCATCGCGTCGACGGTCTGCTCGGAGCCCAGCACGCAGGCCATCTGGTTGGCGAAGATGGCCTGGTTGTCCAGGGTCCAGCCGATGTCGCCGAAGCCCTCGTAGTCGGCGCTGTCGCGGTCCACGTTCGTGTCCGTGGGGTCGCCGCCCTGGGCCAGCACCGCGCCGAGCGCGGTGGCGGCCTCGTCGTCGTCGCCGAGGGACTGCCACAGCCGCAGGGCGGCGTCGTTGTCGGAGACGGTGATCGCGGCGTCGATGTCCTCGGTCAGGTCCTCCACGGGCGTGCCCTCACGCAGGGCGGCCTGCACCGCGGCGATGGACACCGGCACCTTGATCGAGGACAGCCCCGGGCCGTCCTGCAGGTCACCGACGTGCACGATGCCGCCGCCGGCGCGCATCGTCGCCCCGGCGGTGACGCCGAACTCCGCGGAGACCTCGTCGACGGCCGCGGCGAGTTCCACCCGGATGTCGTCGGCCTCCTGCTGCGCCGTCGGTTCGGAGGACGCCGCGACGTCCTGCTCCAGCGCACGGCGGTCGCGCTCGGCCTCGTCCCCGTCGTCGGCCGCGAGGCCGTTGAGGAACACCGCCACGCTCAACACGCTGAGCAGCAGGGCACCGACGATCCAGAGACTGAACTGGTTCGCCTTCCTCCCGACACCACCACCTGGCCCGCCGGCGTTGCCGCCCGACGCGCGATGATGCGTTCCGGTTGCTCTTGCGTTGCTTGACCTGGGTACCACAGCATCCGACATTAGCCGACGGGTCTGCAATTCCCGCAGTCCGCCAGCTGTCGGTTCGCTGACGATCCACGCACCGGCCGGGACCGGTCAGCAACCACCCTCGGCGGGCACACCGTGAGCACCGGCGACGGTGTCGCGCAGGGACCCGGCGACCTCGTCGAGCACCACCTGGGCGGAGGCGTAGCTGCCGTCGGGGGCGGTCGCGGCGACGGCGACGGGCACCATCGTGCCGTCGTCGGCGGGGATGAGCCCGAACTGGCGGACCAGGTAGGTGCCGTCCTCGCCGGGTCCCCACCCGCCCTTGAAGCGGGCGCCGTCGAGCCGGCCGAGACCGTAGTCCTGGCCGGCGGCGACCTGCCCCATCGCGTCGAGCACCGGGGCGGAGCCGGCGACACAGCGCAGTCCGGCGGCGAACCTGGCCTGGTCGCCCAGCGCCCAGGTGGTCTGGCCGAAGGTGCTGAACTCCGCGCGGCGTTTCTGCGCCGGGACGGTCGTCGTGGTGTCGCCGCCCTGGCGCAGGACGTCCTGCGTGGCGGCGGCCGCGGCCGCCTCGTCACCGAGGGAGGCCCAGAGCGCCTCGGCGGCGTCGTTGTCGGAGACGGTGATCGCCTGACGCATCAGCCCGTCGAGCCCGTTCTGGTCGTCAGCACCGGCGTTGGTGAGTGCGGCGACGGCCACGGGGACCTTGCTGGTCGACCAGGCGGCGTCGGCGAGGTCGGCCAGGGAACCGCCGGTGCGCAGGTCACCGTCGTCGAGCAGGGCCACCCCGGCACTGCCGGATCCCTCCGGGACCTCGAGGGCGCCGGCCTGCGGTGAGGATGACACCGAAGACGTCGGCGCCGGGCTCGTGGTCGGGTCAGTCGTCGGGTCCGGGGTCCGTGCGGTGGTGCTCTGCCCTGCCGTCTCCTGGGCCGTCTCCCCGTCACGGTCGACGTCGCCGATCACGCAGCCGCCGAGCAGCAGCGCCGCGGTCACGGGCACGACCGCGGCAAGGCCCCTGGCGCCCCTGACGCCCCCGGCGCGGCTACGCAATGTAGACATTCGCGTCGTTGCCGCCGGAGCAGTGCACGTAGCTGCCCTCGTCGGTGCAGCTCATCCGGTAGGACGTGCCGTTGACGGGGCTGGTCACGGTGAGATCCTGGTCGGTCTCGCGGTTGTCGAGGTAGGCCTCCACGAAGGCGTCGCGCACGGCCTGGGCGAACTCGTCACTGGTGTAGGTGTCGCCCGACGGCGGGGACTTGTACACGGAGTTGAAGTCACCGGTGGGCTCGCCGGCGCGGGCGGCGGCGTTGACCGGCTCGGCACCGGCGGGCAGGTCCGCACGGTCGGGACGGCTCTGACTGGACGTCGTCGACGGCGCCGAGGAACTCGAGGGGGCTGAGGAAGAGGTCTCGTCGGCCTGCGTGGTCTGCCGGCTGATCGTCGGTGACTGGGCGGAGTCGTCGCCTCCACCGCCGAAGAGGTCGTCCCACTTCCAGACCAGCAACGCGGCGACGAGGACGATGATCAACACCGGGATGACGACCAGGAGGATGCGTCCCGCGCCGGAACCCTGCGGACCCTGCGGCTCCTGCGGCGGCTGAGAGTACTGGGGCGGCTGCTGCTGGAACGACTGTCCCCAGTCAGGTTGACCACCGGCGGCCTGTCCCCACTGCGGCGTCTGGTCCCGGTCACCGGGCCCGCGGCCCCAGCCGTCACTGTCAGTCATTAGCTCTCCTCACATGATCCTCTTGTCCGTTATTGAGTGTAGAACACCGTTGCGGATCCGGCCTGCGCCGTGCACCCTTGTTTCATGGGACAACGCACCGACGTGACCTTCCTGTCCGGCCAGGTGAACTGTGCGGCCTGGCTCTACGAACCAGACACCGCACCAGACACACCACCGCGGGCGACGCTGGTGATGGCCCACGGGCTCGGCGCGGTCCGGGACATGGGGCTGGACGCCTTCGCGCAGCGATTCGTGGCGCACGGCTACCGCTGCCTGGTGTTCGACTACCGGTACTTCGGCGCCAGCGACGGCCGTCCCCGTCAGCTGCTCAGTGTGCGGCGTCAGCGTGAGGACTGGGCGGCGGCGGTGGCCTTCGCCCACACCCTGCCCGGCGAGGCCCCCGTGGTCGCGTGGGGGACGTCCTTCTCCGGCGGGCACGCGATCCACGTCGGGGCCACGGCGGAGCCGGGCTCGCCGGGCACCGTGGACGCCGTGATCGCGCAGTGCCCGTTCACCGACGGGGTGGCCTCGGTGCTGCGCATCCCGCCGGTGGTCTCGGCGAAGCTGACGCTGCGGGCGGTGCGCGACATCGCCGCGTCGCTGCTGGGCCGCGACCCGGTGACGGTGGCGACCGCCGGCGGGGCCGGCGACACCGCCCTGATGACCGCCGACGACGTGATCGACGGCTACCTCGGCCTCGTCCCACCGGACTCCACCTTCCGTAACGAGGTGGCCGCCCGGATCGTGCCCGGCATCCTCACCTCCCGGCCCGGCGGGTACGCCCGGAAGCTGACCGTGCCCGCCCTGTTCTGCCTGTGCCGGGCGGACTCCGTGGCCCCGGTGGCGGCGAGTCGTCGCCACGTGGCCCGCGCGCCGCAGGGTGTGGTCAAGGAATACGACGCCGGCCACTTCGACATCTACTCCGGGGCGGACTTCGACGCCGTCGTCGCCGACCAGCTCGCCTTCCTCGGCGACGTGTTCGGGGACGTGTCCGGGGACGTGTCCGGGGACTGATCCCCCACGCACCCCTGCGGCGGCAGCACCGGACGGTAGCTGTGCCGCGTGCCGGCCGTGGACGACGCCGAGCCGGGCAGGTCCGCCAGCACCCCGACCGCGGCGACGGGGTCGAGCAACAGACCGGGGCCGAGGGCGGCCACCGGGTCGTCGTCGTTGATCTCGTCGACGGTGCACCGGTCCTCGGCCGGCGCGGCGACGGTACCGGGACGGCCCTGCCACAGCTGGGCGGCCGGCGCGGCCGCACCGTCCTGCGCCAGCTGCCGTACCGCCGCCAGACCCGCGCCGACGCCGAGGCTCTGGCCCTGCACCACCACCGCCGGACGCCGCGCGGCGTCCAGCTCCTCCACGCGCTCGGTGACCTCGCGCAACAGCGCCGTCGCCGACTGCTCGGCGAGCTCCGGGCGCATCAGGTACGCCACGGCCGAAGGGGTGCGCGCATAACGCACCGCGACGTTCGCCACGTCCCCGTCGGCCCAGTCCTCCACGGCCTCCACCTGCACCGGGTCCACCCACCCGGAACCGGTGGGCAGGGTGACCAGCACGATGCCACGCTCCAGACCACCGGCGTCGACGAGTTCGTCGACGGTGTCGCGCGCGGCGGCCGTGGCGTCCTGCCCCGGGTGGTCGCCGTAGACACGCACCGCGCCGGACGCGGCGGGCTCGGTGAGCACGTCGCGCGGGTGCTGGGCCAGCGGCCCCCGGTCGAAGGCCCACCACGTCGCCGCCGCGGCCGGGGCCACAAACTGCGACAACGCCGCCAGCACCACCGCCGCCGTGAGCAGCGTCCTGCCCCGGTTCACCACGGGAACCACTCCTCCACCGGTGCGCCGTTGTGCTGGCGCACGGTGTTGACCGCCACGCCGGCGTAGGCGACGCCCGCCACCGCCCGGCACGCGGTCGCCCCGTCGCAGGACGCCGCCATCTGGGCGGCCATCTGCCGGTCGAGTGCGGCGCGGGTGTGCTCCGGGATGGTCTCGCCGGTGCGGTAGGCCACGCGCAGCAGGTCGTAGCCCAGGTCGTGGGTCATGCACGCCGGCTCAAAGGACTCCGGCAACGGCACCGGCGAGGAACAGTCGCCGGTGGGGTTCGTGGCGGAGCCGGCGTTGTCCTGCGTGCTGTCCTGCGTACCTTCCTGTGTCCCGGGCCGGTAGCCGAGCTCCGCAACCAGCTCGGCGGGGAGGTAGGACGTCCCGGGCTCCCCCGCGGCGAGCGTCTCGGCGGCGGCCACCGCGCCCACGGGCTGCGGGGTCACCGCCGTGGACCCGGCGGTCGGGGTGGACGTGGCCCCCGTGAGGAGCACGACGGCGGCGGACATCAGGACGGTGGTGGCGGCGACTCTTCTACGACGTGACATGCCCCGGAACGCTAGGCAGCGTCCTTCCCCGCGTGGATCCCTCCGCAGGGTGATTGTGGATCTCACTCTCCAGGGGGATCCGGGTGGCCGCACCGCCGACTAGCGTCACAGGCATGAGACGCAGCGACCAGCCCACCCGACCGTTTCGCGGCGCGATCGCGCGTGCCACCGACTCGACGGTGCGCGCCGTGTCCGGTCCCGCCTCGCGCGCCGGCGTGACCCCGCAGGTGCTGCTGCTCGTGGCGCTGTTCACCGCGGTCCTGTTCACGGTGGCCTGGCCGACCTACTTCGTCACCCACGGACTCAATGCCGCGATCGTGCCGCTGCTCGCCGCCGTCGGTACGCTGCCGGTGCTGACCAGCCTGTGGCACCCGGTGCCGTCCTGGCTGGCGGTCGTGCTGGCCTGCCTCATCAGCGCCCCGCTACGCACCGAGGAGACCTACATGCTCAGCTGGCCGGTGCCCTTCCACCTGGCGCTGGCGTTCACCCTGGCGGTCGTGGTGGTGCGCGCCCCACGCAACTCGGTCATCCTCGCCGTGGCCGCCACCGGGGTCCTGATGCTCACCAACCCGGACGGTGCCCGCGTCGGCTGGGTCGTGGGCGTGACCGTGTGGACGGTGCTGTTCCTGCTGGTGCGCTGGCTGCTGGCCTCCCGCCGGGACCTGCGCCTGGAGGAGACCCGCACCAGCGAGCAGTCGGAGATGCGGGTGATGGCCGAGGAACGCAACCGTCTGGTGCGCGACCTGCACGACGTCGTCGCCCACCAGATGTCGATGATCGTGGTGCAGTCGCAGTCCGCCCCCTACCGCCTGCAGGGGGTGACCCCGGCGATCCACGCGGAGTTCGACTCCCTCTCCGACACCGCCCGCGAGGCCCTCAACCAGGTGCGCGAACTGCTCGGGGTGCTGCGCAGCGACGCCGAGGACGGGGCCACCACCCCGGTGGGCACCGACCAGATCGGCCCCACGCTGCAGGCCGCCCGGCGCGCCGGGGTGGACGTGTCCTGGTCGCCGCAGGACGTCACGGCGGTGTCCGCCCGCCTCGACGACACCACCGGCGTGGTGCTGCACCGGGTGCTGCAGGAGTCGCTGTCCAACGCCTCACGCCACGCCCCGGGGTCCGCGGTGCTGGTGGGGCTGGAGCTGGACGGTGACGGCGGGGACCAAGTCTGGGTCACCCTGACGGTGGACAACGGCCCGGCCGCGCCGGACGCCATCGTCCCCCCGGAGCACAGCGGCGGGGCCGGCATCCAGGGCATGTCCGCCCGGGTGCGCGCCGTGGGCGGCACGTTCACCGCCCTGCCCGCCGCCGACGGCGGCTTCACCGTCACCGCCGCCGTGCCCGCACCCACCCGGTAACGTGACCCCCATGACCGACAACCCGGCACCCACCACCGTGCTCGTGGTCGACGACCAGGCGATGGTGCGCCAGGGCTTCGCCGCGCTGCTGAACTCACGCGAGGGCATCACCGTGCTCGGCGACGCCGCCGACGGTGCCCAGGCCGTGGAGCAGGCCACCCGCCTGCACCCGGACGTGGTGTTCATGGACGTGCGCATGCCGGTGATGGACGGGCTCGAGGCGGCCCGGCGCATCCTGTCCTCCGGGCTGGACCCCGCCCCACGGATCATCATGCTCACCACCTTCGACCTCGACGACTACGTCTACGAGGCGCTGCGCATCGGCTGCTCCGGGTTCCTTCTGAAGGACGCCCCGGCCGACGAGCTCGCCCGCGCCGTGCGCCTGTCCGTCACCGGCGAGGCGCTGCTCGCCCCCACCGTCACCCGACGCCTCATCGCCGACGCGGTGGCTCGTTCCCCGCGCTCCGCCCCACGCCGGGCGTCCACCGAACTGGCCTCGCTGACGCCGCGGGAGCGCGAGACCGTCGAACAGATCGCCACGGGTCGCTCCAACGCCGAGATCGCCGAGGTGCTGTTCATCTCGGAGGAGACGGTGAAGACCCACGTGCGCAAGGTGCTGCAGAAACTGCGCCTACGCGACCGGGCTCAGGTCGTGGTCTTCGCCTACGAGAACGGGGTCGTCTGAGCCGAGCGCGCGCAGCCCGTCGGCGACCCGCCGCGCCCACTGCCCCACCGTCGCCACTGCCTCCGGCGTGCCGGGGTAGCGCACCCGCAGGTGCATGCCGTCGTCGTTGAGGACGAACCACGCCATCACCCCGTCGGTGCGGATCCACGCCGAGACGTGCTGCGGGTGTGCGGCGTCCGGCACCTGCACCGGCAGCCGACGGTTGTCCAGCCACGACAGGGCGAACATGCCCGGCGTGTTCGGCATCCCGCCCCACGGGCGCAGCAACGGCTCCAACGGGTAGGACCCCAGGGTGATCGCGTCGCGCACCGCGGTGGCGCACGCGGACGGGTCGACCGAGTCGCAGTCCAGCACGGAGTTGGTGATGAACCAGCCCACCGAGTCCGCCCACCGCGCCGGGTCGTCGGCCGGTCCGCGCCGGGAGTGCACGGGGAACACCGCGCGCAACCGCCCCGCCCCCATGTCCCGGTTGACCTGGGTGAGCACGCTCACCGCCAACGGCAGCAACCGGACGTCGCGGGCCTCGGCGGCGCGTTCCAGACGCGCCACGCCCGCGGCGTCCAGCACGTCGAGCACCTCGACGACCTCGTCGCGGGGTTCGGAGACGTCGCCCAGGTCGAGGGGGAACACCGGCATGTCGCCGTCGCCCTCCTCCATGATCCGGCACCACCGCTCACGCACGTGCGCCGGGGCGGCGTCGCGGCCCGCAAGCGCGCGGACGTGATCACCGAAGGAGGGCACAGGCGGGAGTGGAGCATCTTCCAGTGCGGCGAGCATGTCGCGCACCAGCACCAGCAGCGACCATGCGTCGGTGTGACTGTGGTCCAGGCCGATGACGGCGGTGCACGTGCCGTCGCCGTGGTCGACCACGCTGAGCCGGTGCGACGGGGAGCCGAAGGGCTCGCACGCCTCGTCGAAGACCCCGCGCAGCACGGCGCGCGGATCCTGCGTGCGATCGCCCGCACGGCGCCAACGGCCGCCCGTGACCTGCACGTCCTGCACGCGGATGCGTCCTGCGTCCTGCGTGAGCACGGTGCGCAGCGTGCCGTGACGGGCCACGACCCGGTCCCACGCCGCGGCGAGGCGTCCGCGTCCGACGGACGGGACGGCGAAGGCGACAGCCATCCAGCTGCCCGGGCGCGAGCCCGCGGCGGCGTGGCGCGCCTGGTCGAAGGACGGGGCGTGGCCGGGCGCACCGGGAGACGCAGCAGACACAGGGGACACCGTCTGGTCGAAGACGTGTACCTGTCCTGCGGCGAGCTCCATACGGGCTACAGTTGTCAGTCTCATACCCACGGACGATAGGGCCGTGGGATTACACACGGATTTCCTGCATGAGTCGCACACCTGACAAGACAGACGCCCTCTCCTCCCTCGCTCACGACATCTGGGGTCCCGTGGACGGCACCCCGGTCGTCCAGCTGCACGGGCTGACCTCCAGCCGTGCCCGCGACGTGGCCCTCGGCCTCGACCTCACCGCAGGTCAGGACGCACTGCGCGTGCTTCGCTACGACGCCCGTGGCCACGGCCGGTCGTCCGGGCCCGAGCACCCGGCGGCCTACCGATGGACCTCCCTGGCCCGCGACCTGGAGGACGTTGCGACCGAGTTCTCCCCGGACGCGCCGGTGCACGTGGTCGGCCAGTCGATGGGGGCGGCGACGATCCTGACCTCCGCGGCGGCCGGGCACGACTACGCGTCCATGACGTTGTGCATCCCGCCGACGGCCTGGGAGCTGCGCGGGGACCGGGCGGGTATGTACGAGCGTTCCGCACAGTTCGTCGAGGAGCACGGCCTGGCCGCCTTCGCCGAGACGACCCGTGCGGAGCCCGCGCCGCCGGCGCGCAGCACCGAGGTGCCGTTCACCATGCCGGACGTGGCGGAGGATCTGCTGCCCACGGTGTTCCGCGGGGCGGCGGGCAACGACCTGCCCTCCCGGGAGCGTATCGCCGCCCTCGGGGAACGCCGGATCCCCACGCTGATCCTGGCCTGGGTCGGCGACCCCGCGCACCCGGTGGCGGTGGCCGAGGAACTGCACTCGCTGCTGCCGGGCTCCCAGCTGGCCACGGCCTACTCCCCGCAGGACGTGGCGCGCTGGCCGGACATGATCGGCGCGTTCATCCACACCGCGGCCAAGTTCCGGCGGTGAGGTCCCGGCGGGCCATCCTGTCGCGACTCCCGCGAACCCCGCGCCCCGTCCGACCCCCTGTCAACGACGGGACGAATCCGGCACGCGACGCGGGATCACCCGCGCAGCACGAAACCCCGCCATCCGGGAAGATGACGGGGCCGTTTGAATGGTGCGCCCGGAGGGATTCGAACCCCCAACCTTCTGATCCGTAGTCAGATGCTCTATCCGTTGAGCTACGGGCGCGCCGTTGCATCTCTGCAACGAGACCATAGCCTACACGCCACCCCGGAAAGCAGCAAAGCGCCTGGTAGATCGCCGATCACACCAGCTTCGAAACCACCTTCAACGGCAGCACCTTCAGCAGCGGGCCGATGAGCCGCCACGGCCACCCGGGCACCAGCGCCCGTCGCTTCCGCGCCTCGATCGCCGCCATCATCGAGCGGACCCCGGTCTCGGTGTCGACCATGAACCGGGTCTTCTGCTCGACCTTCTCGTTCATCTCCGAGCGGATGTAGCCGGGCAGCAGCACCGTCACGTCAATACCACCAGCCCCCGACACCATCAGCTCCGACTGCAGCCCCTCTCCCAGGCTCGCCACGAAGGCCTTGGTGGCACCGTAGGTGGTCATCGCCTTGCGGTTGCCGCGCAGCGCCGTCACCGAGGACACCAGCACCAGGTGCCCGGCACCGCGGGCCCGGAAGATCTCCATGCCCGCCTCCGCCTGCGCCAGCGCGCCGAGCACGTTGGTGGTGGCGGTCTCGCGGTTGGCCTCCGGCTTGCCGGAACCGACCTTGCGCCCCTTGCCCAGCCCCGCGTTGACCACCACGCGGTCCAGCGGCGCCTCGGCGTCCGCGCGTTGGAAGACCTCGCGCACCGCGTCGGGGTCGGTCACGTCCAGCGCGTAGGTGCGCACGGTGACCGCGGGGCAGGACGCCGCGATCTCCGCGGCGAGGGCGTCCAGGCGCTCCGTCCGGCGGGCGCAGAGCGCGAGGTCGTGGCCGGCGGCGGCGGACTGGCGGGCGAGTTCGGCGCCGAGGCCTGAGCTCGCGCCGGTGATGAGTGTGGTGAAGGTCATGAGCCGACCGTATCAGCACGTCACGACTCTTATGGCGGAAACGAGTGAGCCCCCGCCGACGGTGAAGAACACCGTGAGCGGGGGCTCACCCAAGAAAAGCGTGCGCCCGGAGGGATTCGAACCCCCAACCTTCTGATCCGTAGTCAGATGCTCTATCCGTTGAGCTACGGGCGCGACGCTGTTTCCAGCGACTCCAGATTCCTCGGCACACCACCAGACGGGACGTGTCACGCGATCCCGGGGTACACCACACACCCCATATAGCGGGACCACGCCCTGAATGTCCGGTAACTCACCACAAGAACCGGACGGCTGACGACACGTCCTCACGAAAAGCCTGAGGAAACTGAAGTGGCGGAGGCGAGAGGATTTGAACCTCCGGTCCGCCGTTAAGCAGACAACTCATTAGCAGTGAGTCCCATTCGGCCGCTCTGGCACGCCTCCATGCCGCCACGTGCGTGACGGACGACTCGAACCATACATCAGCCCCCCGCACCAGATCAAAACCTGCCGGAGACTATTCTTGACCGCATGATCCGCGCCGACCTCACCTCCCTCCCCACGTACGTCCCCGGCAGTCTCCACGGCCACCCCGTGAAGCTCTCGAGCAACGAGTCCTCCCAGGGCCCGCTCCCCGGGGTGACCAGGGCCGCCGCCGAGGCACTGGCCACGGCCAACAGGTACCCGGACATCGTCTCCCACGAGCTGCGCACCACCATCTCCGAGTGGCTCGCCGGGCCGTCCTCGCTGCTGCTGGACGCCGACAACGTCGCCGTCGGCGCCGGGTCGTCCTCCCTGATCGAGCAGGCCGTGCTGGCGACGTGCCGTGGCGGCGACGCCGGGGACGAGGTCGTCTACCCGTGGCGCAGCTTCGAGGCGTACCCGATCCTGGTGCGCGTCGCCGGCGCGACGCCGGTCGAGGCGCCGCTCACCGCCGGGCACGGCAACGACCTGCCGGCGATGGCCGCGGCCATCAACGAGCACACCCGGCTGGTCATCGTGTGCAACCCGAACAACCCCTCCGGCACCACGGTGTCGCGCGAGGAGCTCATCACGTTCCTGCGCGCGGTGCCGGAGGACGTCCAGGTGCTGCTGGACGAGGCGTACATCGAGTACGTCCGCGAGGACGACTTCCCCGACGGCCTGGGCCTGCTCGCGGACTTCCCGAACCTGGCGATCGCGCGGACCTTCTCCAAGGCCTACGGGCTGGCCGGCCTGCGGGTGGGCTACCTGGTGGGGCGCCCGGAGTTCATCGAGGCGGTCAACAAGGTCTGCATCCCCTTCAGCGTCAGCGCCGTCGCCCAGGCCGCCGCGGTGGCGAGCATCGCCGCCCGGGACGAGCTGCTCCAGCGCACGGAGGAGACGGTGACCCAGCGCACGCGCGTGCTGGAGCACATCCCCGAGGCCTGGCGGATCCCCTCCCAGGGCAACTTCGTGTGGCTGGACCTGCACGACCGTGCCGCCGCATTCGAGGAAGCCATCGGTGAGTTCGGCGTGGCGGTGCGCTGCTTCGACGGGGAGGGCGTGCGCATCACGATCACCGACGAGGCGGAGACCGACGTGGTCGTCCAGGCGTTGGACGCCCTGGCGTCCGAGTTCTTCCCGGAACGGTAACTACACGGAAACACCGGGCGTCCAGCATGGGGTCATGTACACGCCATCCTTCTCCCCGTTGTTCGCCACCCGCCCGGCGTCCTCGCCGGCCGTGCGCGACGTCCGCAGCTTCAACTCCGCCCCGGCGGAGCAGCTGACCACCCTGCTGTCCTTCATGACCGCCAGCCGCGAGCTGGCCCGCACCATCGTGGTCGGACGGCCCTACCTCGACGCCGCGGACGTCTACTCCGCCGCCTCCCGCGCCCTGGTCACCCTGCCCACGCAGCTCGTCGAGGGCATCGTGGACGCCCACCAGCCGGTCGACCGCGTCCCGCTGGTGGAGGACGCCTGGACGGCCGGTGAGATCACCGACGACCAGCTCTCCGACCTGCGCGACGCCGCCCTCGGCTACGCCGCGGCGCAGGGCCACCTCTTCATCGCCGACCCGGCGGTGTGGGGCTCACCGGAGGCGGTGACCATGATCCCCGCGCAGGATGGCACGACCGCCCCGGCCGTCCCCGCCCTGGTGGACGCCCTCCTCGAGGACGTCGAGCGGCGGCTGCGGCTGCCGTCCACGCAGGCGTGGGAGCTCACCGTCGCGCACCTGGTGGAGTCCAACCGTCAGAAACTGGTGACCCTACTGGAGCGGTAGGGGCGCTTTCCTGGACGGGGTGCCCCCGACAGCACCCGTCCCACAGCAGATTTCGCACCCCATAAGAAGCCTCTTTAAATCTGACCTGGCCTTTTGCAAGAGTCAGATGCTTATGAGGTGCGAAATCTGCAGTACCCGGGTTCTGTTCCCTCGTCCCCGCTAGCGCCAGCTCTGCTCCAGGCTGCCGTCGATCCCGTCCATGTTCGGGTCGGTGACCACACAGGTCACCGTCCTGTCCTCCTGCGCCCAGCTCTCCTTCGACGGCATCATGGTGACCACGTCCAGCGCGGAGTCCGCGTACCCCACCCCGACGTAGGTGGTGAAGGCGTCACCGCCGCAGATGCCGCCGGCCTCCTCGCCGAGCTGCTCGTTGCCGGGGAAGAGGGTCTTGCCGGCGATGTCCGCCTGCGCGAACACCTCACCGGCGTGGGGCTCGGCGCAGTCGACCAGGTCGATGTCGCCGGTGCCCTCGAGCTGCCCCATGTCCGCCACGCAGTCGCCGATGGCCAGACCGCGGGCGCCCCGGGAGCCCGGGTCGGTCTCCACCGGGTCCACGTCCGGCTGGTCCGGGTCCTCGTCGTCCGGCACGGCGTCTTCGTCGCCGTCCTCTGCGCCGTCCTCCTCGCCGGCGGCGTCGGACTCGGGAACGGGCTTGTCCGGCGGCGGTTCGGTGCCCACGGACCCGCCGGGGGCGTCGTCGTCGGGCTCCGGGTCTCCGATGGTGCAGGCCCCCAGCAGCAGCGGCGTGCACAGCACCACCGCAGCACCCGCCCGGACGGCACCTCGCGTGATCGTTCTCATCGTGACGAGGTTACCGTCAGGACCTCCACCACTGGCGGACCGGCACCCCGGTGTGGCCGGACTCATCCGGGCGCACCGCCAGGACCTGGTGGAGCTGGATCACGTTGTGCTCGAAACCCCACTCCGAACCGGCCATGTACAGGCCGAACAGGCGGGCCGTCTCCTCGCCGACGAGGTGGACGGCGTCGTCCCAGTTCAACGCCAGCAGCTCGCACCAGTCGTGCAGGGTGCGCTGGTAGTGCGGGCGCAGGTTCTCCTCGTGGACCACGTCGAAGCCGGTGTCCTGCATGATCGTGATGATCCGGCCGGAGCCGGTGAGCTCGCCGTCGGGGAAGATGTAGCGGTCGATGAACTGGCCGGTCTTGGTCTTCCGGTTGTGCGGGCGGGTGATGCAGTGGTTGAGCATCCGGCCGCCCGGGCGCAGCTTGGCGTACAGGCGCGAGAAGTAGTCCTCGTAGTTGGGCACACCGATGTGCTCCAGGATGCCGATCGCGCTGACCGCGTCGAAGTCGGACTCCGGCACGTCGCGGTAGTCCATGCAGCGCACCTCGGCGAGGTCCTGCAGGCCCTCCTCCTCGATCTTGGCCTTGCCCCACTCGTACTGCTCGCGCGAGAGGGTCACGCCCACGGCCTTCACACCGTTGCGCGCGGCGTGACGGACCATGCCGCCCCAGCCGCAGCCCACGTCCAGCAGCCGGTCGCCCGGGTTGAGCCGCAGCTTGTCGAAGACCAGCCGGTGCTTGTTGTCCTGGGCCTGGGTCAGCGGCCCGTTGGCCACAGCGCCCTTCTCCCACTGGGCGTAACCCCAGCCGCCGTCGGGGCCGGTGACCTGGTCCTCGCCCTCGAACTCCGGGTAGTAGGCGCAGGTGTAGGCCATGGAGTCGCCGAGGAAGAGCTCGTAGAAGTCGTTGCCCACGTCGTAGTGGCGGCTCACGACCTCCTTGTCCCGCTCCGGGGAGTGCCGGGAGAGCCCCTCCAGCATGGCGCGCTTCCAGCCGGGCAGCGTCTCCTGCTCCGGGGCGGGCTGCAGCTTGATCGCACCCATCGCCTTGAGCGACCGGCCGATGTCCAGCAGTTCCTTCGCCGAGGGGCGGCGGATCTGGTCGTAGAGGTGCTGGAGGTGGTCGAAGACGAGGTACGGGTGTCCCGGCTCGTCCCCGCTGATGCGCAGGCTGCCGGTGATGTAGGCCCGGGCCAGGCCCAGGTCACCGGGGGCGGTGACGATGTAGGCCAACGCGTCCGGCGAGGTGATCTCCAGCACCAGCTCCGCGTCCGCCGGCCCGGCAGTCGACCCGTCGAAGGCGGTCACCCGGAACGGCGCCGGCGGCGTGATGACCTTGTCGACGATCTCTCCCACCGTCAGCGGCGTGAAACCCCTGTTCATTTCTCTCCTCTGTGTCCTCTGCGTCATCTGCGTCTTCTTCGTCTTCGTGTATCTGTCTTCCGTGCCGCTCACACGCCGCGCACGGTCTTCTCGTACAGTCCCGGGAACCGCCCGTCGGGGTCGAAGACCGCCTTGAGCTCCCCGGGACGCTCACCGCCGTACAGCTCGGCGAACTTCTCCTCGGTGTAGAACGCCTCGGAGTACAGGGACTTGTGCCCGCCAAGGTCGGAGACCACGCGCTCGATCTCGCGGTTGAAGGCGCCCTCCGGGGCGTCCGGCCCCATCTGGTCGGCCGGCACCGAACTCCAGAAACCCACGTTCACCCACGTCTCCCCCGGTGACAGGGGGTACAGCGGCCAGGAGGCATCGTCCGACAGGCGGATCGGGCACAGCCACACCGGCTGGATCTCGCAGGTGGTGAAGAACCAGGTCAGGAACTCCGGCAGGTTTTCCGGGGTGACCTCGATGTCCTGCACCACCCGCTCACGCGGCGGACGCCCGTTGTGTGCCTCGATACGGTCGGCCAGATCGAAACGACGGTCCCAGCCGATGATCTTCCAGTAGAAGCTGGAGCGCAGCAGGTCGCGGGGCCACAGGGTGCGGACCGTGGGGTTCTGCGCACCGAAGGCCCGGTTGCACCAGAACCAGTCGACGTCCCAGCGCCACAGGTAGTCGCGCACGGTCAGCTTGTCGCGCAGCACGCCGGCCGGGTGCTGCAGCGAGCGGTAGTAGCTGCGCTCCCGGGTGTAGTCACTGGTCGGACCGGGCTCGTCGGTGGCGCGGCCCAGCACCAGGTAGCTCTCCTGAAGGCTGAAGACCACGCCGTCGAGGTAGTCGACGCGCTCGCCGTCGTACTCCTTGTCGGTCACGATGCGGTCGAGCGCCTCGGTCAGCGACGTCACGTCGTCGAAGCGCACGTGCCGCAGGTCCACGTAGGGTTCCACCCGCTCGCACCGCACGGTGAGCCGCACGCTGTAGCCCAGGGACCCGTAGGAGTTGGGGAAGCCGCGGTACAGGTCGGTGTTCTGCGTGGGCGAGCAGGTGAGGATCTCGCCGGTGCCGGTGAGCACGTCCATCTCCAGGACGGCCTCGTGCGGCAGCCCGTTGCGGAAGGACGTGGACTCCACGCCCATGCCGGTGACCGCCCCGCCGAGGGTGATGGTCTTGAGCTGCGGCACCACCGTCGGTGCGAGCCCGTAGGGCAGCAGCACGTCGACGAGGTCCTCGTAGGTGCACATGCCCTGCACGTCGGCGGTGCACGCCACCGGATCCACGGCGATCACGCCGTGCAGGCCCGAGACGTCCAGCCCGACGGCGTCGCTGGAGCGTCCCCGGAAGAGGTTGGACGTCTTCTTCGCCAGCCGTACCCGGCTGCCGGGTGGGACGGCGTCGAAGCTGTCCTTCAGGCGTTGCACCGCCTGCTCGTGGGCGAACCACCCCACCGGGGCGAGGTCTCGCTGGTCAAGTCCGTTTCCTATGCGTACCGCGTCGGTGATCCTGCCGGCGACGGAGACCGCTTTCTCCTTCAGTCCCATAGGAGGCCACTGTAGCCCTCCTGTGGGAACCCTGCCGTGCCCCGGGGGTCGTGACCTAGCATGGACGACCGTGACATCCTCGACTTCCTCTCTCCAAGATAAGACTCAGGAACCCCTCCCTCACCGGTGCCCCCCCCCCACCCACCATAAGGCGCTAGGGGCCTTGATAGGTCGCAGGGAACCCGTAA
>JAKDIS010000162.1 GCA_030450335.1 Corynebacterium sp.
GGAGCTCTCCGGGGCGCTGCAGCGTCGATGAGCGGCGCTAAGCCGCCCTACCCCAGCGAGTGGAAGGTGGCGCGCATCCGGTCGGCGTCGGCGGCCAGCCCGGTGAAGTGCTCGAAGGCGTCGACCGCCTGGTAGACGGCCATGTGCGTGCCGTCGAGGGTGCGGCAGCCCGCGGCCGCCGCCTCCTGCAGCAGCTGGGTGGACACCGGCATGTACACCACGTCGCTGACCCAGTGCCCCGGGGTCAGGCAGGACGTGTCGAAGGACGTCCCGGGGTGGCTGAGCATCCCCAACGGCGTGGCGTTGACCACCCCGTCCGCCGCGGCGACGGCGTCCTCCACGCCGTCGGGGCCACCGCCGGTGGCCACGGACGTCCCGGTGGCGGTGTTGAGCTTGTCGGCGAGCTCGGCGGCACGTTCGGCGTCGACGTCGCGGATCTGCAGCTCCTGCACCCCGGCCTCGGCCAGGGCGAAGGCGATGGCGTTGCCCACTCCCCCTGCGCCGACCTGCACCACGGCACGCTTGGCCACGTCCGGCAGCTGTTCGGACAGGCCCCGGGCGTAGCCGGTGACGTCGGTGTTGTGCCCGGTGGTGCGCCCGTCGCGGATGGCGACGGTGTTCACCGAACCCAGGCGGGCGGCGACCGGGTCGACGTCGTCGAGGAGGTCCAGGGCCTCACGCTTGAACGGGTGGGTGATGTTCAGGCCGTCGAAGCCCATGTCGATCGCGCTGGACAGCAGCTGCTCCAGCGGACGCGACTCCAGGCGGTCGGTGAGCACGTCGAGGCGGCGGTACACCGTGGGGTGGCCCTGGGCCAGGCCCTCGGCCTCGTGCAGCGGCGGGGTGCGCGACAGCGACAGGTCCGAGCCGATCAGGCCGAACAGGAAACTACGGGCGGGGGTGGTGCTCATGGTGGATATCCTTCTCTCGGTGGGTGTTCTGGGTGGGTGTTGGTCTCAGCTGGGGATGCCGCGGGCTGCGTCGCGCAGCACCCGGTACTGCGCGGCCAGACGCACCGGGGTGTTGTCCACCCCGTGGCCGGCGTAGTCGCCGCGGCGTTCGACGAGCTCGAAGAACATCGTGCCCAGGGTGCCGGTGTAGAACCGCAGGTACTCGCCGTGGTCGTCGCGGTCGTAGAGCACGTTGCACTCGCGCAGCTCGGCCACGGTGTCCTCGTCCAGGTTGAACCGGGCGACGAGGTCGTCGTAGTAGTTGTCCGGCACCGGCAGCATCTCCAGGCCGCGCCGGCGCGCCCGGCGCGCCAGCCCGATGATCCCGTCCACCTCCAGGGTGACGTGCTCCGGGTAGGACGCCGCGAGGAAGTCGCCCTGCTCACTGCCCTCGGGTGCGACGTTGAGGGTCAGCGAGAAGTCGCCGTGCGGCGCGGACATCACACGGGAGTGCACGTAGCCCGCCGGGCTGGGCACCGCGTCCGGGGTGTGGGCCTGCAGCCCCAGCACCGAGGTGAAGTACAGCGCCGCCTCGTCGTGCCGGTGCCAGCGTTGCGCCAGGCCGACGTGGTCGACACCGGTGACCCGCGGGCGGGCGTCGGTGACCGCGGCGATGCCGGCCACGTCCTCGCCGATCAGGCCGAACTCCTCGGCCCACACCGGCATGGCGTCGGCGGCCTGGGCAGGGGTCTCGCAGAAGAAGATGCCGGTGCCGTCGGGGGTGTACACCCCGTGGATGTCCGCCTCGTCCTCGCGGCGTTGCCGCACGATCGGCTGCGCCGACAGCGCCACGGCGCGCGCCGCGGAGCGTCCTGCGCCGACGACGTCCACCCCGAAGCTGTCGATCACCGTGTCGCTGCCGGTGGGCCCCAGGTCGCGCACCACGATGCGTGCCTCGCCCTGGACCCACACCTGGAACTCCTCCTTGCTGCGGTGGTAGCCGCCGAGCACGAAACCCAGCTGGTGCAGCAGCTTGGTGATCTCGCCCAGACGACCGGTGTGCAGCTCCACGAAGCTGTAGGCGTCCGGGACCGTGGCCTCCGGCAACGGGGTCAGGCCGACCGGGTAGCTCGCGTCGAGTTCGCGGTGCACCTGGTCCTCCAGCCAGCGCAGCGAACGCAGCCCGTCCACGGCGGTGCGTGCCACGTCGGCCTGGCGGAAGGAGTCGTTGAAGATCTCCAGCGACACCGGACCGTCGTAACCGGCGACGGTGAGCAGCCGCAGGAACTCCACCAGGTCGAAGTCGCCCTCCCCGGGGAACACGCGGTGGTGACGCGACCAGGACAGCAGGTCCATGTCGCGTGCCGGGGCGTCCGCCAACTGCACGAAGAAGATCTTGCCGTCGGTGATGTCCGGGATGCCGGACGGGTCGTCGCCGCGCGAGAGGATGTGGAAACTGTCCAGGCAGGTGCCCACGTTGGGGTGGTCGGCCAGGTCCACGATGCGCTGGGCGTGCCGGTAGGTGTTGACGTACTTCCCCCAGGCCAGGGCCTCGTAGGCCAGGCGGATGCCGTAGCCGGCGGCGAGCTCGCCGGCGCGGCGCAGCTGCCCGGCGCAGACCTCGTCGTCGTCGACGGTGGCCGAGCCGACGTTCGAGCAGATCAGGATCATCTCGATGCCCAGGCGCCGCATGATGGCGAACTTCGCTTCCAGGCGCCGCAGGTTGTCGACGAACTGCTCCTCCCCGACCCCGTCAAGGTCACGGAAGGGCTGGTAGAGGTCGAAGCTTAAGCCGAGTTCCTCGCCGCGGGCCCGGATCTGCTCCGGGGAGTGCGGGGAGACGACCAGGTCCTGCTCGAAGATCTCCACGCCGTCGTAGCCGGCGTCGGCGGCGGCGCGCAGCTTCTCGGCGAGGGTGCCCGACAGGCACACGGTGGCGATGGACGTTCTCATCGGTTCTCCTTCTCTTCCTGCACGGTTGTCTTGTCGTCGTCGATCTCGCTGAGGCTCATGAACGCCGTCTCCCGGGTGGTCGCGATCGCACACGACACCAGCACCGCCACCACCGTGGAGAACACCGCGACCCCGAGGTAGTTGTCACCCTGGCTGCCGGCGACCAGGGACGCCAGCACCGGGGCGAAACCACCGGAGAGCGCGAACCCGATCTGCGTGCCCAGGGCCACGCCGGTGACACGCACCGAGGTCGGGAACATCTCGGCGTACAACGCCGGCCAGGTGGCGTTCGCCATGGAGTAGAACAGGCCGAACATCACCGCGCCGAGCACGAAGATCAGCGGCCAGTTCCCGGCGTTGACGGCCATCAGGTAGGGGTACATCACCACCGCGGCGCCCAGGGCACCGGTGATGAAGACCTTCTTTCGTCCGAAACGGTCGGCGGCCGAACCCGCCAGCGGGATGGACACCAGCGCGCACAGGTTGCCGGTCACGGTGACCCACAGCATCGTGGAGCGGTCCAGCCCCACGATCGAGGTGGCGAAGGACAACGACCACACGGTGAACACGATGTTGATCGTGTTGATCATCGAGGCGACCGCCACCCGCACCACCGCGGCACGGTGGTGCGCGAGCACCAGACGCAGCGGGTTGTGGCGGGTGGACTCGTCCTCCTGCCCGGTCTCCTTCCCGTCCTCGGCGGCCTTCTCCTGGAACGCCGGCGGCTCCTCGAGTCGGCGACGGATCACCCAGGCGATCAGCACCACGAACGCCGAGAGCCAGAACGGCACGCGCCAACCCCAGCTCATCAGGGCGTCCTCGGACAGGAAGACGGTGAAGGGGATGAACACTGCGGTGGCCAGCAACGTACCGAACTGGGTGCCGTGCAACGTCCAGGCGGTCGTCCAGGAGCGGTGCCGTTCCTCGGCGTGCTCCAGCGACACCGCGATGGCACTGCCCTGCTCGCCGGCGGCGGAGATGCCCTGCACGATGCGGCACAGCGCCAGCAGCAGCGGGGCCAGCAGCCCGACCTGCCCGTAGGTCGGCAGACAGCCGACGACGAACGTGGACGCACCGATCATGAACAGCGACAGCATCAGCACGAACTTGCGTCCGAAGCGGTCGGCCAGCGGCCCCATGACCAGCGCGCCCAGCGGGCGGACCACGTAGGCGATGCCGACGGTCGCCATCGCGGCGAGCACGGCGACTCCCGGCGAGGTGCCCTGCGGGAAGAAGAGGACGTTGATGACCAGCGCGGCGGCGGTGCCGTACACGGCGAAGTCGTAGTACTCCAGTGCGGAGCCGATCCAGCTGGACAGCGCCGCGCGCTTCGGGGTCTTCCCGGTCGGGTGTCCGCCCGTCTCGTCGGCGGTTGCCGGCGCGACGACGGCGGGTGTGGTGGATGATGAGGGTTTCACCGGATCCTCCTTATGGAGAGTGGACGGTCGGAGAGGTCAGGAGTGCACGGTGTCGGCGGCGTCCTTCTCCACCGCGGCAAGGGTGGACGGGCGCAGCGTACGGGAGAACGAGAAGATCGCGAAG
>JAKDIS010000044.1 GCA_030450335.1 Corynebacterium sp.
GGTCGGTAGGAGGCGGGGTCGGCCATGGACTCGGAGCCTACTCCCCTACTCGTCGGGCATGTAGCGGTCCTCGAGGACGCGGAAGTCCTCCACCTTCCTGGCGATCGTGGACCGGTCGGCGACCTGGAAGGCCATCATCGGCACGAACTCGAAGTCCGGCAGCTCGAGGCGGGCCCAGCGGGCCTTACGGGGGAAGGACAGGCCGTGGATGATCGACCAGTGGTAGAACTGGGCGCCGAAGATGTTGCGGACCTCCACCCCGTCCTCGTTGACGCGCACCCGGGGGCGCAGCAGCATCAGCACTGCGGCGGAGATGATCACGCCGATGCCGATGAACGCCCACTGGTCCACGCTGCTGACCGTGGCGCCGGTGTCCCCCACCCCGGAGACGACGGCCATGAAGACGTGCACGGCCATGACCACGACCGCACCGATGACCGCCCACCACCGCAGGCTGGTGGAGGTGACGGTCAGCAGCCACTCCGGACGGCCCGCGCGACCGGGGGTCGCGCCGGTGGCCGTGCTATCCGCCGCACGGTCTACCGCGCCGTCGGCCACAGTGGACTGGGACACTGATTCAGAGCTGCTCACGGGTCACCAGCCTACCCCCGGGCACGGACCACGACGAAACCGTGCTCAGCGTGCCGAGCGGATGTCGCGCAGCACCAGCAGCGAGTGCAGGACGGCGCGGGCGGCGTCCGCCCCCTTGTCCTCCACGGCCCCGTCGCCGCCGGCGCGGGCGACGGCCTGGGCCTGGTTCTCCACGGTGAGCACACCGTTGCCGACGGGTTTTCCGCAGTCCAGGGAGACGCGGGTCAGCCCGTAGGTCACGGCATTGCACACGTGGTCGAAGTGGGCGGTCTCCCCACGGATGACGCAGCCGTTGGCGACGACGGCGTCGAAGTTCTTCGCCGCCTCCGCGGCCACGACGGGCAGTTCGACGGCACCGGCGACGCGCCACTGTCCGACGTAGGCTCCGGCCTGGCGCAGGGCGGTCACGGCGTGCTCGTGCAGCCGGTCGGTGACTTCGGCGTTCCAGGAGGCGGTGACCACGGCGATGCGGTAGCCCGCCCCGGCGTCGCGGGTGAGGGTGATGTCGGCGAGTCCGTCCGAGGGCATGGGTGGCTCCTTAGGAGTGTGGTGGCTAGTGGGCGGCGGGGGTCAGCGAGTCGATCTGGTGGCCCATGCGGTCACGCTTGGTGCGCAGGTAGGCCTCATTCTCCGGGTTGGCGGGCAGCTCCACGGGCACCCGGCGGGTCACGGGGATGCCGTGGCGTTCCAGGTCGAGGCGCTTGCCGGGGTTGTTCGACAGCAGGGCCACCGAGCCGACGCCGAGGTCGCGCAGGATCTGGGCGGCGGCGCTGTACTCGCGCGAGTCCACCGGCAGGCCCTGGGCGGTGTTGGCGTCGACGGTGTCCAGCCCCTGGTCCTGCAGGTTGTAGGCCTTGAGCTTCGGCACCAGGCCGATGCCGCGGCCCTCCTGGCCGCGCAGGTACACCAGTACCCCGCTGCCGGCCTCGGCGATGCGGTCCAGGGAGGTGGACAGCTGCTCACCGCAGTCGCAGCGCAGGGAGCCGAAGATGTCGCCGGTGAGGCACTCGGAGTGGATGCGCACCAGGACGTCCTCGGCGCCGTTGAAGTTGCCGGTGTCTCCGGTGTCTCCTGTGGCACCGGCAACCAGTGCGACGTGCTCGACCCCGTCGATCAGGCCGTTATAGGCCACGGCGTGGAAGTTGCCGTAGCGGGTGGGCAGCCGGGACTCCACGCTGCGGGCCACCACCGGGGTGTGCACGCGGCGCCAGTCGGCGAGCTGCTCGATGGAGATCAACGACAGGCCGTGCTCGTCGCAGAAGCGGCGCAGCTCCGGCAGGCGTGCCATGCCGGTCGGGTCCTCCTCGGAGACGACCTCGCACAGCACACCGGCCGGACGCAGCCCGGCGGCGCGGGCGAGGTCCACGGAGGCCTCGGTGTGCCCGCCGCGTTCGAGGACCCCGCCCTTCTTCGCCCGCAGCGGCACGACGTGCCCGGGACGGTGGAAGCTCTCGCGGGTGGACGTGGGGTCGGCGAGCAGGCGCAGGGTGCGGGCACGGTCGGTGGCGCTGATGCCGGTGGTGATGCCCTCGGCGGCGTCGACGGTGACGGTGTAGGCGGTGCCGCGGACGTCCTCGTTGCGGGCGACCATGGGCGGCAGCCCGAGCCGGTCGGCCTCACTGTCGGGAACGGCGGCGCAGATGTAGCCCGAGGAGTGCCGGACGGTGAAGGCCACGGTCTCGGCGGTGGCGGTCTCGGCGGCGAAAATGATGTCGCCCTCGTTCTCCCGGTCCTCGTCGTCGACGACGACCACGGGCTTGCCGGCGGCGATGTCGCTGATGGCGTCCTCGACGGGGTCGAGCAGGCTGCCACGGTCGCCGGACTGGCTCCGGTCCGAGCTGGAGCCGTGGGTGCCGCTGGTGGGGTTGGTGAGGTCGCTCACTGGGCGTCTCCTTCTGCCTGGGACAGTCGTTCGAGGTACTTGGAGAGTACGTCGCACTCGATGTTGACGGTGTCGCCGGTCTTGAGGTCGCCGAGCATCGTCTCGGCGAGGGTGGTGGGGATCAGCGAGACCTCGAACCAGGGGTCGCTGACGGGCCCGACCTCAGCCACGGTGAGGGAGACACCGTTGACGGCGATGCTGCCCTTCTTGGCGACGTAGCGCGCGAGCTCGGCGCTGGCGCCGGTGAGTTCGAAGCGGAAGACCTCCCACTCGCTGCCCGGGGTGCGGGAGATGAGCTCGGCGGTGCCGTCGACGTGGCCCTGGACGATGTGGCCGCCGAGACGCCCGCCGGCCGGTGTGGCGCGCTCCAGGTTGACCCGGTCACCGGGGTGCGCGGCACCGAGGGCCGTGTAGTCCAGGGTGACCTTCATGCAGTCGGCCCAGAAGCCGGTGGAGTCGAACTCGGTCACGGTGAGGCAGACACCGTTGACGCTGATGGACGCCCCGTGGGTGGCGTCCTGCAGGACGTGGCTGCAGGCGATGCGGATGCGCTGGGCGTCTTCGGTGCCGTCTACCTCGGCGACCGTGCCCGTCTCCTCGACGATTCCGGTGAACATAACTGTTCAGTGTAGGACAGGTACCGGGGTGCTTGTGAAGCGGGGCACAGGAGCTGCACCGTGCTCCCGGAGTCACCGAAGGATCGGGTTCAGTTGCGCGTTGTCACGATCAGCACATCCCCGCCGATGGTCTCTGCCGACCTCAATGTGAACCGATGGATGCCGGCCATCGTGGTCGTCGCACCCTGCGGTGCCACGACCGCCGGCAAACCCGCCCCCAGTAGTGCCGGGGCGGTGTACGCCTCCACCGCGTCCACCAGACCGGCCGCCACGAATGCCGCCGTCAGGTGCGGGCCGCCCTCCACCAGGACATCCACCACGCCCCTGCCCCACAACTCCTCGAGTACCACAGGCAGGTCGCGCGTCTGCAGGTGCAGGGCAGGACGGATCGACGCGTCCCCGGCCAGGTCCGAGGTTCCCACCACGATCCGCAGCGGCTGGTGGTCGTACAGGGATCCGTCCGCCCGCCGGGCGGTGAGGCGTGGATCATCCGCGACTACCGTCCCCGTCCCCACGAGGATCGCGTCTCGGCGCGCACGGTCACGGTGAACCCGTTGGCGGGCAACCTCGCCGGTGATCCACTGCGACGTGCCGTCCGTGGCCGCGGCGAAACCGTCCATCGTGGCGGCGTACTTCAGCGTCACGTGCGGCCGGCCCAGGCGCTGTGCCGCCAACCACGGCTCCACGCTGAACACCGGCACTCCCGCCAAGTTCCCGGTGTCTCCCACCAACGGTCCGATGACCTCTACCCCGGCGGCGCGGAGATACTCCGCTCCCCCGCCCTGTGTCTCACCCGGGTCGGCGAAGACGAACACCACGCGCGCCACGCCCGCCGCCAGCAGTGCCTGACTGCACGGACCCGTGCGTCCGGTGTGGTTACAGGGCTCCAGGGTCACCACGGCCGTTCCCCCACGCGCCCGCTCCCCCGCGGCGGTCAGAGCGTTGACCTCGGCGTGGGCACCACCGGGAGGGCTCGTCGCCCCGACACCGACAACAGTCCCCTGGGCGTCCAGCACCACCGCGCCGACCGGCGGGTTCGGCGAGGTCGTCCCGCGGACCTCCTGGCCGGCGGCGTCCGCCTGCAACACCGCGGCGGCCAGTGACTCGGCCTCCCAGGACTCTGCAGGCTCCCCGGCACCTGCCTCGGCGAGCAGAGCGGACAGCCGGTCGACGAGCGGGTCCGTCATGCCCCGGCGACCGCCTGCGCGGCAGTGTTCCGCAGCTCGGTCACCCGGGCTTCGGGATTCTCTGCCCCGAACACGCTCGAGCCGGCGACGAAGACGTCCACCCCGGCCTCGGCGCTGACGCCCACCGTGTCCGGCCCGATGCCGCCGTCGATCTCCACAAGGGTGTCCAGCACGTCGGCGTCGATACGGGCACGCAGGGCACGGACCTTGTCCAGCACCTCAGGCATGAAGGACTGCCCGCCGAAGCCCGGCTCCACACTCATCACCAGCACCGTGTCGAAGTCGGCGAGGTGGTCCAGCAGCGGTTCCACCGCGGTTCCCGGCTTGATGCTCACCCCGGCCCTGGTGCCCGCCTCACGCAACGTGGCGGCCAGGGCGACCGCGGCCTCCACGTCCGCCACGGCCTCCAGGTGGAAGGTCACGTTGCCGAACGCGGCGTAGTCGGATGCCCAGCGGGCCGGGTCCTCGATCATCAGGTGCACGTCCAGGAAGGTGTCCGTGGAGCGGCGCACAGCGTCCGCCACCGGCAGACCGAAGCTCAGGTTCGGCACGAAGTGCCCGTCCATCACGTCGATGTGCAGCCAGTCCGCCCCCGGAACCAGGGCCACACTGCCCCTGATGTCCGCGAAGTCGGCGGCGAGGATGGACGGGGCGATCTGGGGCTGACGGCGCGCAGGACTCATGGCACCCACTCTAGTCGGGACGGCCGCTGAGATGTCCCCGAGGTGTGTCAGGGCCGCCGCAGCACCGCGAAGAACATCGCGTCGGTACCGTGACGGTGCGGCCACAGCTGCACGAACGGACCCGAGACGTCCTCCAACTCCGGGAACAGTGCGGTGGCGTCCTCGATGACCGCGCCGGTCTCCTCGGCCACCGCGCGCACCACCGCGCTGGTCTCCGCCGGGTGCGGCGAGCAAGTGGAGTACACCGTCACCCCGCCCGGCGCCGTCGCCGACACCGCCGAGCGCAGCAGGTCACGCTGCAGGGTGACCAGCGGGGCCACGTCCTCGGCCGACTTGCGCCAGCGCGCCTCCGGACGCCGACGCAACGCGCCCAACCCCGTACAGGGTGCGTCCACCAGCACGCGGTCGAAGCCGACACGTCCGGCATCGGAATCCTGCGAGCCAGGCACCTCGAGCCCCTCGACGCCGGCCAGATCACGGCCGTCGCCGAGGTGCACCGACACCGGCAGCCCCTGCGTGGCCTTGCGGACCAGCTCCGCGCGGTGCGGGGCGGACTCGACCGCGTCCACCCGTGCTCCGTCGCCCATCGCCCAGGACGCCAGGAACGCCGTCTTGCCGCCCGGCCCCGAGCACAGGTCCAGCCACCGGCCCTGGTCGCCATCCACCTCGGCGCGCAGCATCGCCAGGGCGATGAGCTGGCTGCCCTCGTCCTGCACCGAGGCCAGCGACTCCTTCACCGGCTCCAGCTTTCCCGGGTCGCCCTCGGAGAGGTACACCGCGTACGGCGACCACCGACCTTCCTCACCACCGGTGACCAGGGCGAGTTCCTCGGCAGTGATCTGGCCCGGACGCGCCGCCAGATGCACCAGCGGACGCTCGTCGTCGGCGGTCAACGCCGCCTCCAGCTCAGCGGCAGGCTCACCGGCGGCCCCGCCGAGGGCGGTGTTGAATACCTCGGCGATCCACGTCGGGTGGGCGTAACGCAACGCCAGGGCGTCCACCGGGTCGGTGAACCCGGCGGTGACGGTACCCAGCCACTCCTGCGGCGTCGAGCGGGTGATCCGGCGCAGCACACCGTTGGTGAAACCGGCGGCCTTCTCCTCACCGTTGGCCTTGACCAGCTCCACGGTGGTGTTCACCGCCGCATGGTCGTCGACACGGGTACGCAGCACCTGGTAGGCACCCAGGCGCAACGCGTCCAGCACCGTCTCGTCGATGCGTCCCACCGGGCGCCCGGCGGCCTCGGCGATCACGGCGTCCAGCAGGCCCTGGGCACGCAAGGTGCCGTAGGTCAGCTCGGTGGCGAAGGCGGCGTCGCGCCCGCTCAACCCGGCCGAGCGGATCACCCCGGGCAGCACCAGGTTGGCGTAGGCGTCCTGCGAACTGACCTGGCGCAGCACGCCGAAGACCGCGTCGCGCACCTTGTCGCCCGAGCCGCGCTTGCCCTGCTTCTCCCGCTGCTCCACCACGTCGCGGTGCTCCTGGCGGTGCGACTCGCTGCGCCGCCGGTAGCCTGACTGACCACCCTGACGGTGGTCGCCGGACGTCTTCTTCTGACCCGGACGCTGCTTCGGGGAATCCCCCGACGTCGACCGTGCGCGGAAACCTGCCATCAGGACTCTCCCTCTGCTGCGTGCTGCTCTAGCGGACTCTCGAATGTGGCCGGGGACGTGGCCGGGGATGCGGACGGGGATACCTCGAACAGGTCGCCGCGGCCACGGGCCCAGTCCGCCGCGACCATCATCTTCTTGCCCGGCGGCTGGATCCGGGTGATCTCCAGGACGCCGTCGCCGGTGCCCACGACCACCGCGGCCTTCGTGGCGCGCAGCTCACCGGGGGCCAAACGTGCGTCCTCGCTGTCGTCCTCGCTCGAGGGCACCGGAAGCATCAGGCCCAGCTTGTAGCGCTCGCCGTCGAGCACCGTCCACGGACCCGGCGCCGGGGTGTGCGCACGCGCGGTACGCTGCACCACCGCCGCCGGACGCCGCCAGTCCACCCGCGCCTGCGCGCTGGTGATCTTCGACGCGTACGTCGAGCCCGTCTCGTCCTGCTCCTCGGCGACGACCTCGCCGGAGGCCAGCCCCGACAACGTCCGGGACAACAGCACCCGACCCGAGTACGTCAGTCGTGTCAGCAGGTCGTCGGCGGTGTCCTCCAGCCCGATCGTCTCGGTGACCTCACCGGTGACCGGGCCGGCGTCCAACCCGGGAACGATGCGGAACGTCGAGGCACCCGTGGTGGTGTCACCGGCGGCGATGGCGGCCTGCACCGGTGCCGCACCGCGCCAACGTGGCAGCAGGGAGAAGTGCAGGTTGATCCACCCCTGCGGGAAGATCCCCAGCACGTCCTGCGGCAGGATCTGCCCGTAGGCCACCACCGCCACGGCCTCCGCACCGTCGGCGGCGTAACCGCGCAACGTCTCACGCACCTCCTCGGCGTCCTCGTGCCCCGGCTTCAACGAGGCGAACTTGTGCACGGGCACACCGTGGGCCGTGGCAACCTCCGCCACCGCCGAGGGGTGCAGCGTGCGGCCACGTCCACGCTTGGCGTCCGGCTGGGTCAGTACACCGACGACCTCGTGGTCGGACTCCTCCAGCAGGTACTCCAGGGTCACCGCGGCAGGCTCGGGCGTGCCGGCGAAAAGGATCCTCATCGGTTGAACCACTCGCTTCCCCGGATCTCACCCATCACCGCGCGACGCTCCGCCGGCTCCATGCGCTGGAAGAACATCACCCCGTCCAGGTGGTCGGTCTCATGCTGCACGCAGCGGGCCATCAGCCCGTCGGCCTCGCGGTCCACCGTGGCCCCGTCCACCGTGGAACCGGTGAGACGGACCCGTTCGAACCTGGTCACCGGGCCGCCGGTCTCGGGAACCGACAGGCACCCCTCCCGCGCGGTCTGCTCGTCCTCGCCGACGGCGCTCCACACCGGGTCGATGACGTGGCCGCGGTCGCCGTCGCAGTCGTAGACGAAGATCCGGCGGGTCAGGCCCACCTGGTTCGCCGCCAGACCGACTCCCCCGGCGGAGTCCATGGTCTCCAGCATGTCGTCGATGAGGGTGGGCAGGGAGTCGTCGCCGGTGGGGTCGCCGACCGGGTCCGCGACAGTGCGCAGGACCGGGTCGCCGAAGAGACGGATGTCGAGAACGGTCATGGCGTCACAGTCTACCGCCAGGCCCGGCTACCCCACCCGCACCGGGTCGACGACGATGCGCAGCGGGTCGGACTGGCGGCGCGTGGCACGCAAAGACAACGCCGCGCGCAGCGACGCCCCGAGCATCTCGGCGGTCCCACCGGGCTCGACGGTGACCGGGACGCGGACGATCAGCCGGCGCGCGGTCGCCGCCTCCGGCTCGCCCAGCCCCGCCGGTCTGCGCACACCCGGCGGCAATTCCACCGGGCCGAGGCGTTCGACCCCGCCGAGCTGTTCCGGCGGCGCCCAGGCGTCCTCGAACTGCTCCAGGGACGTTGGCGTGCCGTCCACCGCGACCAGCGTCACCGCCGGGGGGAAGGACGCCTCGCGCCGTCCTGCCAGCTCGCGGGCGGCCGCGCCCTCCGGGTCCCAGCGGATCAGGGCCTGCACCGTCGGGTCGTCCGGTGCGACGGCGACGACCATCTCGCCGCCGGACTCGCGCGGCACCGCCAGACACGCCGCCTCCATCCACTGGCGCAGCGCGGCCTCCCCGGCCCGCAGGTCTTCACGGCCCAAGGTGAGCCAGGTGTCCAGCACCAGCACCGCGCCGTAGCCGCCGCCGTCCTCCACCACCGGCTCCGAGCCCGGGGTGGCGACCACCAGGCCCGCCTTGTCCGGCACGTGGGTGCGCATCTGGCCGCCGCCGGAGACCACCACCGGCACCCCGGTGAAGGCCCGGCCCAATTCCTCGGCGGTGCGCTCCTGGCCCACAACCGACATGCGCAGGGCGTGCCCGCCGCAGGTCCCGCAGGTGAACTGGCCCTCCAGTGCACCACACCAGCGGCAGCGCGGCACCGAGGACCCGTCGGTGCCGGTGGGGCCGGCCGGCAGCTCCAGGGGGCCGTTGCAGCGCCGGCACCGCGCGGGCGTCCGGCACGTCGAACACGCCACCGCCGGGGCGTAGCCACGCCGCGGCACCTGCACCAGGCAGGGCATGTCGGCGTCCAGGCTCCGTCGGATCGCCTTGAGCCCGGCCGAGGGCAGACGGGAGTGCGTGGCGTGGGCGTCGTGGATGTCGTCGAGGGCATGGATCCACGGCATGCGGGCACGCAGGGACTCCGGCAGCGGGCGCAGGGTGGGGGTGAAACCCTCCTCCACCCAGCGCTGGATCTCCGCCGAACGGTGTGCCCCGCCCACGAGCAGGCCGGTCTCCTCCAGTTCCGAGCGCAACCGCAGCACCTCACGGGCGTGCAGGTAGGGCGAGCGCGGGTCCACCAGGTTGTCGTCCGCCTCGCCCAGCAGCACGATCAGGCGCAGGTCGGCGACCGGGGCACTGGCCGCCGACCTCGTGCCGACCACCACCCGGCCCTGGCCCGCCAGCACCGCCAGATAACGGCGGTAACGTGCCGCCGGGCCGACCTTCGCGCTGAGTTCGGTGATCTGCGCCGCGGACAGGAACACCCGCAACGCCGCGACGACCCGGTCGACCTCCCGCTGGTTCGGGGCCACGACCAGCACCCCGCCACCGTTCCAGGCGACCGACGCGGCGGCCTCTGCCACCCGCGCGGCCCAGTCCTCCCCCGGCGTCCACAGCCAGGACGCCCGGGCGGCCCGGCCGTCGAGCACCGCACCTAGGAAACTGTCGGCGTGGCGGTACCCCGCCCAGCCCGACGCCGCGGCGGTACGCGGGGCGGCGACGAGATCGTCTCGGGCGACCAGCGGGCCGTAGAGCTCCTCCCAGTCCACCCCACCACCGAAGAGCCCGTCCTTCTCCGCCGAGGCGTGCCGCGACGGCACCAGCGCGCGGATCACGTCCGAGCGGGTGCCGGCGTAGCGGTCGGCGAGATGGTTCACCAACGACCAGATCCGCGGCGGCACGACCTGCAACGGGCTGATCACCCGGTTCAACGAGGCCAGGGTGCCCACGTGGTCGGTGGTGCGGCGGCGCTCCACGAGCAGGGCGTCCACCAGACGCCCGGCGAAACGCACCCGCACCTTCACCCCAGGGCGCGCCTCGGCGTCCAGCTTCGCCGGCACGGCGTAGTCGAACAGCCGGTCCAGGTGCGGCATGCCCAGCAACGGCAGGACGCGGGCGACCGGGTCGTCCACCTCCCCCTCAGCCGGGCCGGTCGGGTCGGCCACCGGTTTTCCCTACTGTGCCGCGTTCTGGGCCGCATTCTGGGCGGCGGCGGCCAGGGCGTCGGCGCGCTGCGTGCTCTCCCACGGCAGGTCGATGTCCGTGCGGCCGAAGTGACCGTAGGCGGCGGTCTGCGCGTAGATCGGACGCAGCAGGTCCAGGTCGCGGATGATCGCACCGGGGCGAAGGTCGAAGACCTCGCTCACCGCCTGCTGGATCTGCTCGTCGGTCAGCCCGCCGGTGGCGGTGCCGAAGGTCTCCACGTACAGGCCCACCGGGCGGGCACGGCCGATGGCGTAGGCCACCTGCACCTCCGCACGGTGCGCCAGGCCCGCGGCGACGATGTTCTTGGCCACCCAGCGCATCGCGTAGGCCGCCGAGCGGTCCACCTTGCTCGGGTCCTTGCCGGAGAACGCCCCGCCACCGTGACGGGCCATGCCGCCGTAGGTGTCCACGATGATCTTGCGTCCGGTCAGCCCGGCGTCGCCCATCGGCCCGCCGAGGATGAACGACCCCGACGGGTTGATCAGCAGGGTCAGCTCGCCGGTGACGAAGTCCTGCAGGCCGGCGTCCTCGATGACCCAGTCGACCACGTTGGTGCGCAGCTGCTCGGTGAGCTCGGCCTGGGTGATCTCCTCGTCGTGCTGGGTGGAGATGACCACGGTGTCCAGGTGGGAGGGGCGGCCCTCGGCGTCGTAGGCGAAGGTGACCTGGGTCTTGCCGTCCGGACGCAGGTGGTTGACGATGCCCTCCTTGCGCACCTGGGTCAGCCGGCGCGACAGGCGGTGGGCCGTGGCGATCGGCAGGGGCATCAGCTCCGGGGTCTCGTCCGAGGCGTAGCCGAACATCAGGCCCTGGTCGCCGGCACCGGCCTGGTCGACGTCCTCGTACTTGTCTCCCTCCGCGCCGCTGCGAATCTCGTGGGAGGTGTCGACGCCGTCGCCGATCTCCTGCGACTGCTCGCCGATGGCGATGTTGACGCCGCAGGTCCGGCCGTCGAAACCGACGGAGGAGGAGGTGAAGCCGATGCTCAGCAGGGTCTCACGGACCAGCTTCGGGATCTCCACGTAGGCGTCCGTGCGGACCTCGCCGGCCACGTGCACCTGGCCGGTGGTGACCATCGTCTCCACCGCCACGTGCGAGCGCGGGTCCTTGGCCAGCAACGCGTCGAGGATCGTGTCCGAGATCGCGTCGCAGATCTTGTCGGGGTGGCCCTCGGTCACCGACTCACTGGTGAACAGGCGGGGACGTGCGGAGGAGGGGGTGCTCTCTGTCATGGACTTCGCTGACTTCCTGACTTGTCTTCGAGATGGTGTCTTGGGTGGATCTCGGGGCGAGATCCTGCTCTGTTTCTGTCGTACGTGACCGTGGTGCGCGCCCGAACGTCACCATCCTAGACCAAGCAGTCTGTAAAGTGGTGGCGGCGGGTGTCGGAGGGCACCCGGTATGGCGCCTGTGGGGCACCCGGTGAGGTCTCAGCCGGGCAGCAGGTCCTCGAGCGTGTCGAGGATGTACGAGGCCACGACCAGCTTGGACGACGCCGGGACCTCGGTGACCTCCTCGGCGCCCGGACGCTGTCCCGGGGTGAGGATCCAGCCCTGGCTGTCCGCCTGGCCGAACACCACCCCGTCGCCGACGGCATTGCACATCAGCAGGTCACAGCCTTTTCGCTCTAGTTTTGCCCGCGCGAGGTCCAACGGGGAGTGAGACTCGTCACCGGTTTCCGCGGCGAAGCCGGCGATGACGAGGTCCTCCGGCAGCCCGCCGCCGCGGCGACGCTCCACCAGACCGTGCAGGATGTCCGGGTTCTCGGTCAGCTCCAGGGTGGTCAGGTCTGTCTCCCCACCCTTCTTCAGCTTGGCTCCGGCCGTGGTCGCGGGGCGGAAGTCCGCCACCGCGGCGGCCATGACCACCGCGTCCACCCCACCGGCCAGTTCCGCCACGGCATTCTCCATCTCCCGGGCACTACGCACCCGGGTGACGCGGGCACCCGAGGGCACCGGCAGGTCCTCGGTGACCCCGGCGACGAGCTCCACCTGCGCGCCACGCTGCACGGCGATGTCGGCCAGGGCGAATCCCTGCCGGCCCGAGGAGGCGTTGCCGAGGTAGCGCACCGGGTCCAGGGCCTCGTGCGTGCCACCGGCGGTCACCAGGACCCGCCGACCCGCCAGGGACTGACGGAAGATGCCGAACCGGTCCAGTGCCGCCGTGGCCAACGCCCCGATGTGCTCGGGCTCGGGCAGACGCCCCGCACCGGAGTCCGTGCCCGTCAGCCGGCCGTGGGCGGGCTCGAGCACCGTCACCCCGCGTCGACGCAGCGTGGCCACGTTGTCGCGGGTCGCCGGGTTCTGCCACATCTCGGTGTGCATCGCCGGCGCCAGCACCACCGGGCACGTCGCCACCAGCACGCTGGCGGTCAGCAGGTCGTCGCTACGCCCGTGCGCCAGACGCGCCAGCAGGTCCGCGGTGGCCGGGGCGATCACGATCAGGTCGGCGTCCTGCCCCAGGCGCACGTGCCGGACCTCGTCCACCCCGTCGAAGACGGTGGTGGACACCGGGTTGCCGGAGAGGGCCTCGAACGTCGCCGCACCGACGAAACGCAGGGCCGACTCGGTGGGGATGACGTGGACGTCGTGCCCGGCCTCGGTGAAGTAGCGGACCAGGGCGCCGGACTTGTAGGCGGCGATACCGCCCCCCACGCCGACGAGCACGTTCAGTTGGTTGTCACTCACAGGAGACCAGCCTAGCCCACGCCCGCCGGGCGATGTTCCAGTGCCGTGGACCTGCTGGGGCCCTGCCGTGTCCCACCGACGGCTCAGGCCCGCCACCGGCGACCGTCTCCCCCGCACTGGGTGCGGGGTACGACGGTGCCGACGGCGGGCCTGGGTGCCGGGAAGCGGGTGGATCAGCCTTCGGTGTGCTCCAGCAGATCGCCCTCGATCTCACGCAGGGCCACCGACAGCGGCTTCTCGTGGGCTTCCGGGGTGACCAGCGGGCCGACGAACTCGAACACGCCGTCACCGACGGTCTGGAAGTAGTTGTTGATCTGACGCGCACGCTTGGCCGCGAAGATCACCAGGGCGTACTTCGAGGACACCTTGGTCAGCAGATCATCGATCGGCGGGTTGGTGATGCCGACCGCCGGGTCGAAGACGGTTGAGTTGTCGTTGGTTTCCACTCCACACCTTTGCTTGTTCACCGCGTTGGAAAACGCGAGTTGTCTTGCTCTTACTCTGCGTGGCCGGTGAGCAGGGCGCTGATCTCGGCGACAGCCTCGGTCACGTCCCGGTTCACGACCACCCGGTCGAACTCACCCTTGGAGGCGAGCTCCTCACGGGCGGTCTCCAGGCGACGCCGGATGACGTCCTCACTCTCGGTACCACGGCCGGTCAGCCGCTCCACCAGCTCCTCCCAGGTGGGAGGTGCCAGGAACACCGTGAGTGCCTCGGGCATCATCTGCTTGATGTTGCGCGCGCCGGCCAGGTCGACCTCGACCAGGACCGGACGCCCGGAACGCAGGGCCTCGGTCACCGGCTGTGCCGGGGTCCCGGACAACTGCAGGCCACCGTGGATCTCCGCCCACTCGAGCATGAGGCCACCGTCCACCTCCTCCCGGAATCGCTCCCGGGAGACGTAGTGGTAGTCCCTGCCGTCGACCTCACCGGGACGGGGGTCCCGGGTCGTCCACGACACACTGAAGAACAGGTCCGGCACGGCGGCCTTCAACTGTGCGACCACAGTCGACTTCCCGACGGCCGACGGTCCCGCCAGCACGACCAGGTGCGGGGAGGGAACGTCGGTGTTCTGCACTTCGGCCTGAACTTGCGGGGACAAGGTTCCTAGACCTCGAAACCGAAGCGCTCCAGCAGGGCGCGACGCTGACGGTCGCCCAGGCCGCGGAGGCGACGGGTGGGGGCGATCTCCAGCTCGGTCATGATCTCCTGGGCCTTGACCTTGCCGACCTTGGGCATGGCCTCGAGAAGGGCCGACACCTTCATCTTGCCGATGATCGGGTCTTCGTCGGCGTCAGCAAGGACCTGCTTGAGGTCGGTGCCTCCACGCTTGAGCTTCTCCTTGAGCTCGGCACGGGCCTTGCGGGCCTCGGCGGCCTTCTTCAGGGCTTCTGCACGCTGCTCCGGGGTCAACTGGGGAAGGGCCACGGGTTCCTCCGTCTTGTTCTGTGGTTCGATGTCACTTGCTATGGGGTACTGCATGAAATGCAGGCACTTCAGGTACTTCAGGTGTTTCAGCCGGTCGGACGTCACGTCCGACCGTCAGCCTCGACGAATCCTAGCGATACGCTGTGCCGAATGCCAACAACCCCCACGTTTTACACGGGAGAGGTGTCGCAGGTCGCGACCATGAAACAACGCGCCAAGTGTAGCACTACGACCGGGGGAAGTTGAACAAAGCCCCAGTTCGCGCTCCGCGGGACGCTCCCGCGCGGAGCGCTCAGACCTGCGGGAACTCCGCCGCGGCGGCGGCGACCGCCTCGCGCAGGGACCCAACATCCGGGCCCGCGGCGAGCACGGACCGCGAGATGTTGGGGCTGGCCCACCGTTCGGCCGCCCCGGCGATACGCCGGACGTCCTGCGCACCACCGCCCTGGGCGCCCACACCGGGCATCAGCACCAGCCCGCCCACGGCGTCCAGCACCGGCGGTTCGGCGACCGTCGCGCCGACGACCACGCCGACGTTGCCGCCGCCGGGGTGTGCGGCGTTGTGGCGCGCCGCCCAGTCCACCACCGTCTGGGCCACACTCGGCCCGTCCGGGGTGGTCAGCGTCTGGAACTGCGGGCCCTGCGGGTTGGACGTCGCGGAGAGCACGATCACTCCCCTGCCCGTGGCCTCACCGGCCTCCAGGGCCGGTGCCAGGGAGTCCAGGCCCAGGTAGGGCGAGACCGTCACGGCGTCGGCGCACAGCGGCGAGTCGTCCGACAGCCAGGCCGTCGCGTAGCCGGCCATCGTCGAACCGATGTCGCCACGCTTGGCGTCGGCCACCACCAGCGTGCCGGCACCCCGCAGCGCCGCCAGGGCGTCCTCCAGCACGGCCAGCCCGGCGGAGCTGAAGGCCTCGTAGAAGGCGACCTGCGGCTTGACCACGCAGGCGGTGTCGGCGAAGGCCTCCACGCAGATGCGGGAGAACTCCGCCAACCCGGCGACGTCCACACCCAGGCCCCAGTCACGCAGGATGCCGGCGTGCGGGTCCATGCCCACGCACAGGCGTCCCAGGTGCCCGGAGCGGGCGAGGAAACGCTCGCCGAAGGTGTCCCGGGTGGACTCAGTAGCTGTCATGGTCCACGTCCTGGATGGCGCGCACCACCGTGGTGGAGCCCTTCAGCGCCTCGATGCCCTGCACCGCGGCCACGGCACCCTGCACCGTGGTCACGCAAGAGACACTCTGGCGCACCGCGGCGGCACGGATGTCGTAGCCGTCGCCCCGGGCGGCGGCGGTGCTGGCCGGGGTGTTGAGGATGAAGTCGATCGAACCCTGGTCGATGAGGTCCACGATCGAGCTCTTGCCCTCGGCGGCGGTGCCGGACTCGATGTCGGTCTGCTTGGCCACGACCTCGCACTCCAGACCGTTGCGCCGTAGCATCGCCGCGGTGCCCTCGGTGGCGACCAGGTCGAAGCCCAGTGACGCCAGACGCTGGATCGGCAGGATCATGGTGCGCTTGTCGCGGTTGGCCACGGACACGAACACCCGGCCACTGGTCGGCAGGGAGCCGGTGGCGGCCTCCTGGGACTTGGCGAAGGCGGTGCCGAAGTCGGAGTCCAGGCCCATGACCTCGCCGGTGGACTTCATCTCCGGGCTCAGCAGGCTGTCGAGCATCTCACCCTGCGGGTTGCGGAAGCGGTTGAAGGGCATGACCGCCTCCTTGACCGCGATGGGGTGGCCCAGCGGCAGCGAGCCGCCGTCCCGGTCACCCGGGATCAGGCCCTCGGCGATGAGCTCGCGGATCGGCGTACCGGTCATGATGCGCGAGGCCGCCTTGGCCAGCGGCACACCGGTGGCCTTCGAGACGAAGGGCACGGTGCGCGAGGCACGCGGGTTGGCCTCGATGACGTAGAGGACGTCGTCCTTCAGGGCGAACTGGATGTTCATCAGGCCCTTGACCCCGATGCCGTGGGCCAGGGCGGCGGTGGAGCGACGCACGTTGTCGATGTCGCTCTCCCCCAGTGTCATCGGCGGCAGGGCGCAGGCGGAGTCACCGGAGTGGATGCCGGCCTCCTCGATGTGCTCCATCACGCCGGCGAGGTAGACCTCGTCGCCGTCGCACAGGGCGTCGACGTCGATCTCGATGGCGTTGTCCAGGAAGCGGTCGACCAGCACCGGGTGGTCCGAGGTGATCTCGGTGGCGCGGTCGATGTAGTCCTCCAGGGAGGCCTCGTCGTAGACGATCTCCATGCCGCGTCCGCCGAGCACGTAGGACGGACGCACCAGCACCGGGTAGCCGATGCGGGCGGCGACGGCGCGTGCCTCGGCGAAGGTCGTGGCGGTGCCGAAGGCCGGGGCGGGCAGCTCGGCCTTCTCCAGCACGGTGCCGAACTCGCCGCGGTCCTCGGCGAGGTTGATCGCCTCGGAGGAGGTGCCGATCACCGGCACGCCGGCGTCGGTGAGACGCTGCGCCAGGCCCAGCGGGGTCTGGCCGCCGAGCTGCACGATCACGCCGGCCACGGTGCCGGACTGTGCCTCGGCGTGGTAGACCTCCATGACGTCCTCGAACGTCAGCGGCTCGAAGTAGAGACGGTCGGCGGTGTCGTAGTCGGTGGAGACGGTCTCCGGGTTGCAGTTGACCATGACCGTCTCGTAGCCCACGCGCGAGAGCTCGAGCGCGGCGTGCACGCAGGAGTAGTCGAACTCGATGCCCTGGCCGATGCGGTTGGGCCCGGAGCCCAGGATGATGATCTTCTCGCGGTCGCGCTGCTCGGCGACCTCGGTCTCGGCCTCGGGGTCCATCTCGTAGGCGGAGTAGTGGTACGGGGTCTGCGCCTCGAACTCCGCGGCGCAGGTGTCCACGGTCTTGAAGACCGGACGGATGCCCAGCGACCAGCGCAGCGACCGCACGCCGTCTTCGCCGGCGAGCTCGGGACGCAGCGCGGCGATCTGGGTGTCCGCCAGGCCCATGTACTTCGCCTCGCGCAGCAGGTCCTCGGTGAGCACCGGGGCGTCCTGAAGCTCGGAGCGGAAGTCCACCAGGGCCTTGAGCTCGTGCAGGAACCAGGGGTCCACGCCCACGGAGGCGCGGTGGACCTGGTCCACGGTGGCGCCGAGGCGCAGGGCCAGCTCCATGTCGTAGATACGGCCCTCGGTGGGACGTCCCAGGTCGTCGAGCACGGCGGCGAGGTCGCCGGCACGCTCGCCGGCGAAGTACTCGTCGGTGGTCGTCCAGAAGCCGGCCGGCTTGGTCTCCAGGGAGCGCAGCACCTTGTTCAGGGCGGCGATGTAGTTGCGGCCCACGGACATGGCCTCACCCACGGCCTTCATGGTGGTGGTGAGGGTGTCGTCGGCGCCGGGGAACTTCTCGAAGGCGAAGCGCGGGGCCTTGACGATCACGTAGTCCAGGGTCGGCTCGAAGGCCGCCGGGGTGACCTGGGTGATGTCGTTGCGCAGCTCGTCGAGGGTGTAGCCGATGGCCAGCAGGGCGGCGATCTTGGCGATCGGGAAACCGGTCGCCTTCGACGCCAGCGCCGAGGAGCGCGACACACGCGGGTTCATCTCGATGGTGATCAGGCGGCCGTCGTCGGGGTTGACGGCGAACTGGATGTTGCAGCCGCCGGTGTCCACGCCCACGGCGCGCAGGATGTCGATGCCCTGGTCGCGCATGATCTGGTACTCGCGGTCGGTCAGCGTCATGGAGGGCGCGACGGTCATGGAGTCGCCGGTGTGCACGCCGAGTGCGTCGACGTTCTCGATGGAGCAGATGACCACGGCGTTGTCGTCGCCGTCGCGCATGAGCTCCAGCTCGTACTCCTTCCAGCCGAGGATGGACTCCTCGATGAGCACGTTGGCCTCGGGGGAGGCGGCCAGGCCGCCACCGGCGATGCGGTCCAGGTCCTCGTAGGTGAAGGCGAGGCCGGAGCCCAGACCACCCATGGTGAACGACGGGCGCACGACGACCGGCAGGCCGAGCTCGGCGACGGTGTCGTGGACCTCGTCCATGTTGTGGCAGACCCGCGAGCGGGCGGACTCGCCGCCAATGGAGGCGACGATGTCCTTGAACTTCTGACGGTCCTCGCCGCGCTCGATGGCGTCGATGTCGGCGCCGATGAGCTCGACGTCGAACTTGTCGAGGATGCCGGCGCGGTCCAGCTGGATCGCGGCGTTCAGCGCGGTCTGCCCACCGAGGGTGGCCAGCACGGCGTCGACCGGGTGGCCGGCCTCCTTCTCCGCGGCGAAGATCTTCTCGATGTACTCGGGCTGGATCGGCTCGATGTAGGTGTGGTCGGCGAACTCCGGGTCGGTCATGATCGTGGCCGGGTTGGAGTTGATCAGCGAGACCCGCAGGCCCTCGGCCTTGAGGGCACGGCACGCCTGGGTGCCGGAGTAGTCGAACTCGCAGGCCTGGCCGATGACGATCGGGCCGGAGCCGATGACGAGGACG
>JAKDIS010000045.1 GCA_030450335.1 Corynebacterium sp.
CGGTGACGGCGGCGACGCCGAGGCGTCCGACGTCCAGACGGAGGCACCCGCCGACGGCGGGGCAATGCTCCTCGCCGAACCGCAGGGACGTGCCGCGTCCCCGGTGAAACCGTCCGGCACCACCAGGTCGAGCACGTCGAGCAGTTCGACGACGCCGACGACCGCGCCCAAGGCGCAGCGTGACGACGCGGAGACCGAACCGACCGAATAGGTCGGGCGGCTCGGACTCAGCGGCCCCAGCGGCGGAAGGTGCGCGGGCCGCGGCTCAGCCAGTCGGCGGCGTCGGCGTAACCGGCGCAGTAGTCCCAGGGGACGTAGAAGTCGGGGTCGGGGTCCGCACCGGGCTCGTGCACGGGCACGGGGCCGTCGTTCAGCATCGTCGACAGGTTCGACACCAGGATCGGCCAGTCGTAGTAGTGCAACTCCTGGCAGTCGTCACAGGTCATGGTCACACCCAGGATGCCGCGGGGTTCCAGCAGCTCACGGAAACGACGGACATTCGCCAGATCCTCACGCAGCGCCCCACGCTCCTCGTCGGAGAGGGGTTCGTCCAGCTCCTCGTCGAACAGGGCGGCCGGGTCCTCCGGGTCGCCGGCGAACGGGTCCGGGGGCATCAGGGAATCGTCGAAGTCCACGCACATGATCGTACCTGTTGCCGGCGGTGAGGGGAACCATGCCAGGGGACCGGTCGCACACCGGGTGCGGATGGCGGACCATGGGGGCAGACAGGCTATCCTGTCTGGTACAACCCGACGACAGTGACGTGGAATGAAGGATGCAGGAGGCCTGACCGGCATGACCGATGCCCAGCTTGTGACCACTGGTGGCGACGACCCGAGGAAGGTGGAGCTGGTCGGTCTGACCTTCGACGACGTCCTGCTTCTCCCCGCGGCGTCCGACATCATCCCCTCCGACGTGGCGACGACCACGCAGCTGACCCGCAACATCACCCTCAACGTCCCGGTGATTTCCGCGGCGATGGACACCGTCACCGAGGCCCGCATGGCCATCGGCATGGCCCGCCAGGGCGGTATGGGTGTGCTGCACCGCAACCTGTCCATCGAGGACCAGGCCGAGCAGGTCGAGATCGTGAAGCGCAGCGAGGCCGGCATGGTCACCGACCCGGTGACCTGCTCGCCGGAGATGACCATCGGCGAGGTCGACGACATGTGCGCCCGCTACCGGATCTCCGGGCTGCCCGTGGTGGACGCCACCGGACACCTGGTCGGCATCTGCACCAACCGTGACATGCGTTTCGAGGAGGACTTCTCCGCCAAGGTCGCCGACGTCATGACCCCCATGCCGCTCGTCGTCGCGGAGAAGGGTGTCTCGGCGGACGCCGCCCTGCGCCTGCTGCGCGAGAACAAGGTGGAGAAGCTGCCCATCGTCGACGGCGAGGGTGTGCTCACCGGGCTGATCACGGTGAAGGACTTCGCCAAGCGCGAGAAGTTCCCCAACGCCGCGAAGGACGCGTCGGGCCGTCTCCTCGCCGGCGCGTCGATCGGCACCGGTGAGGACTCCTGGCGTCGGGCCGGCGCCCTGGTCGACGCCGGGGTGGACGCCCTGGTCGTCGACACCGCCCACGCCCACAACACCGGCGTGCTGGAGATGGTCTCGCGGGTGAAGAAGGAGTTCGGCGACCGCGTCGACGTCATCGGCGGCAACCTCGCCACCCGCAGCGCGGCCGAGGCCATGATCGAGGCGGGGGCGGACGCCCTCAAGGTCGGCATCGGCCCGGGCTCGATCTGCACCACCCGCGTCGTCGCCGGCGTGGGCGCCCCGCAGATCACCGCCATCCTCGAGGCGGCCGTGCCCGCCCGCAAGGCCGGCGTGCCGATCATCGCCGACGGCGGCATGCAGTACTCCGGCGACATCGCCAAGGCGCTGGCCGCCGGTGCGTCCTCCGTGATGCTGGGCTCCCTGCTCGCGGGCACCAGCGAGGCCCCCGGTGAGATCACCGTGATCAACGGAAAGCAGTACAAGATGTACCGCGGCATGGGCTCCCTCGGGGCGATGAAGGGCCGTGGCCTGCACGGCGAGCAGCGCTCCTACTCCAAGGATCGCTACTTCCAGGCGGACGTCACCAGCGAGGAGAAGCTGGTGCCGGAGGGCATCGAGGGGCGCATCCCCTTCCGCGGCAACGTGGACTCCATCATCTACCAGATGGTCGGTGGCCTGCGCGCCGCGATGGGCTACACCGGCTCGCGCAACGTCGCCGAGCTCAACGACGCCCACTTCGTCCGGATCACCGGCGCGGGCCTGCGCGAGTCGCACCCGCACGACATCCAGATGACCGTCGAAGCCCCGAACTACTACCAGCGTTAGGAAACGGTCTCAGCCATGCAGGAACAGGTGAACATCGGGATGGGCCGCACGGCCCGCCGGGTCGTGGGATTCGACCAGATCAACATCGTGCCCTCGCGCCGCACGCGCTCCTCGCACGACGTGGACACCACGTGGCGCATCGACGCCTACCGTTTCGACATCCCGTTCATGGCGCACCCCTCGGACGCCGTGGTGACCCCGGAGTTCGCCGTGGAGTTCGGCCGCCTCGGCGGTCTGCCCGTCATCAACGCCGAGGGCCTGTGGGGACGCCATCGCGACCTCGACGGTGCCCTGGAGAAGGTCCGTGCCGCCGCCGGCGACTCCGACCCGCTGGGCCTGCCGGCCTCGGACAACGCCGCCCAGCGCGTGCTGCAGGAACTGCACGCCGCGCCGCTGGACCGCGGGCTGCTGGCCGAGCGACTGGCCGAGGTGCGCGAGTCCGGTGTGACCTTCGGTGTGCGCGTCTCCCCGCAGAACGCCCGCGACTTCGCCCCGGACCTGATCAAGGCCGGTATCGACCTGCTGGTCATCCAGGGCACCCTGGTCTCCGCCGAGCACGTGTACTCCAACGGTGAGCCGCTGAACCTCAAGGAGTTCATCGGTTCGATCGACGTGCCCGTCATCGCCGGTGGCGTGGTGGACTACACCACCGCCATGCACCTGATGCGTACCGGTGCCGCCGGCGTGATCGTGGGCTCCGGCACCACCACGAACAGCCAGGCCCTGGGCATCGACGTGCCCATGGCCTCCGCCGTGGCGGACGCCGCGGCCGCCCGTCTGGACTACCTGGACGAGACCGGTGGACGCTACGTGCACGTCATCGCCGACTCCCACATGGAGTACTCCGGCGACATCGCCAAGGCCATCGCCTGCGGTGCGGACGCCGTCTCCCTGGGTGCGCCCCTGGCGATGGCGGACAACTCCGGCGGACGCGGCCACTTCTGGCCGTCCGTCGCCGCGCACCCGAGCCTGCCGCGTGGCGAGGCCGAGGGCGTGTTCGGTGCCTTCGGCGCCCGCGAGACCCTGCCGCTGGAGAAGCTGCTGTTCGGTCCCACGGACAACCCCTACGGTGAGGAGAACCTGGTCGGCGGGCTGCGCCGTTCCATGGCCAAGTGCGGCTACACCGACCTGAAGAGCTTCCAGAAGGTGCCGCTGGCCGTGCGCTGACGCACGCCCTCCCTCAAAACCCCGCGCGGTTGGTGGTCCGGATTTCTCGGACCGACGACCGCGCGGGGTTTTTGGTGTTCTAGAGCAGCACGGTGAGCAGGATCAGCGTGGCCGGCAGCACCAGGAACATGCCGATGACCCAGCCGGCCACGTAGAGCTTGTTGCGCGCACCGAGGCGCGCCAGCGTGGTAGCCCCGGCCAGCGGGATCCACCGCAGGAAGGGCAGTCCGTAGATCACCAGCAGGGCGAAGACGTTGTAGAGCACGTGCACGAGCGCGGCCTGCAGGGCGAGTTCGGCCTCGGGGCCGCTGAAGGCGAAGGCGGCGATGAGGGCGGTCAGCGTGGTGCCCACGTTGGCACCGAGGGTGAACGGGTAGACCTGCCGCAGGGAGAAGGTGCCGGACCCGGCGAGGGGGACGATCAGGGAGGTCGTGGTCGAGGAGGACTGGACCATCACGGTGATCAGTGTGCCGGAGGCGATGCCGGAGACCGGACCGCGTCCGATGGCGGTGTGCAGCACCTTCTCGGCGCGTCCGACCATGACGACCTTGAGCAGCGTCCCGATCACGCTGATCACCCCGAGGATCAGCGCGATGCCGACCAGGATGAGCAGAATGCCGTCCCACGGGCCGGGCAGGACGCCGGACGCCGCGACGATCGCGTCGCCCAGGGGCTCGGTCACGCCGGTCACGGCGTCGCCGAGACCGCCGAAGACGGTGGCCAGGATGCCACCGTCACTGCCGGCCATCTGGTGGGAGAGCCAGCCGGAGGACTTCTCGAGGATGCCGAAGGCGAGTTCGAGGGGGAGGAAGATCACCACGGCGAGCAGGTTGTAGCAGTCGTGGATGGACGCGGCGGCGAAGGCGCGGCGGAAGGACTCGCGGTCGCGGACCATGCCCAGGCTGACCAGGGTGCTGGTGATCGTGGTCCCCACGTTCGCCCCGATGAGCATGGGGATGGCGGTGGCCATGGGCAGTCCACCGGCGCAGAGTCCGACGATGATGGCGGTGACCGTGGTGGACGACTGGATCAGCGCGGTGGCCAGCAGCCCGATCATCAGGGCGACCAGCGGGTTGGACGCGAAGGCGAAGAGCTCCTCCGCCTGGCCGCCGGTCGCTGCCTTGAACCCGTCGCCGACCACGGAGACCGCGGTGATCAGCAGGTAGATGCCCAGCGCCACCCCGATCCAGTTGGCCCAGGCCAGGGGTTTCCCGTGGAGTCCGAGGCGGGTGAAGGGACTGCGCACCGGTGCGGGTGCGGGGTTCACACCTGCAACTGTGGTGTCGTTCGTGGTGTCGTCCGTGGTGTCGCGGACGACGGACGGGTGGTCGGTGACCTCTGCCGGCACGTGGGGCTCCGTTTCCTGGTCGACTACGTGTCGTGGGGTACTGCCGTCGAGTGTATGGGGTTCACCCTGGTTGGCGAATTCGGGAGGTGAACGGCGAATGAACTCTCCCGGCACGGCCTGCAGGGTGACCGGCGGTATCGGCTGGTGGGACGTTCGGTAGAGTTGGCGTCGTGACACATCAGCAGCAGTCCGGCGCATCTGCCGACAGTCCCCGTCCCGTCCTCGTCGTCGACTTCGGCGCGCAGTACGCGCAACTCATCGCACGCCGCGTGCGTGAGGCGCGGCTGTACTCCGAGGTCGTCCCGCACTCCATGTCCGCCGAGGAGGTCGCCGCGAAGAACCCGGCGGCGCTGATCCTCTCCGGCGGCCCGTCCTCCGTCTACGCCGACGGCGCCCCCGCCCTGCAGAAGGAACTGCTGGAGCTGGGTGTTCCGGTCCTCGGCATCTGCTACGGCTTCCAGGCGATGACCCACGCCCTCGGCGGCACGGTCGCGCACACCGGTGACCGTGAGTACGGCCGTACCGAGATCTCGGTCGACGGCGGTTCCTTGCACAACGGTTTCGAGTCCAGCCACCAGGCGTGGATGAGCCACGGCGACGCGGTGAGCGAGGCCCCGGCGGGCTTCACCGTCACCGCGCACTCCGACGGCGCACCGGTCGCCGCGTTCGAGTGCCTGGACAAGCGCATGGCGGGCGTCCAGTACCACCCGGAGGTCCAGCACTCCCCGCACGGCCAGGAGGTGCTGACCCGCTTCCTGTACGACGTCGCCGGTCTGGAACCCACCTGGACGGCGGGCAACATCGCCGAGCAGCTCGTCGCCGCCGTGCGCGAGCAGGTCGGCCCCGAAGGTCGTGCGATCTGCGGGCTGTCCGGCGGCGTGGACTCCGCCGTGGCCGCCGCGATCGTGCAGGAGGCCATCGGCGACCGGTTGACCTGTGTCTTCGTCGACCACGGGCTGCTGCGTGCCGGCGAGCGTGAGCAGGTCGAGCACGACTTCGTCGCGGCGACCGGCGCGAAGCTGGTCACCCTCGACGAGCGGGCGGCGTTCCTGGACAAGCTGTCCGGGCTCACCGACCCGGAGGCCAAGCGCAAGGCGATCGGCGCGGAGTTCATCCGTTCCTTCGAGCGTGCGGTCACCGGTGTGCTCGAGGACGCCCCGGAGGGCTCCTCGGTGGACTTCCTGGTCCAGGGCACCCTGTACCCGGACGTCGTGGAGTCCGGCGGTGGTTCGGGCACGGCGAACATCAAGAGCCACCACAACGTCGGCGGTCTGCCGGACGACGTGGAGTTCACCCTCGTCGAGCCGCTGCGTCTGCTGTTCAAGGACGAGGTCCGTGCGGTGGGCCGCGAGCTCGGCCTGCCGGAGGTCATCGTGGGACGCCAGCCGTTCCCCGGGCCGGGCCTGGGTATCCGCATCATCGGTGAGGTCACCGAGGACCGTCTGGAGACCCTGCGTGCCGCGGACGCCATCGCGCGTGCCGAGCTGACCGCCGCCGGGTTGGACAACACGATCTGGCAGTGCCCGGTCGTGCTGCTCGCCGACGTGCGTTCGGTGGGTGTGCAGGGCGACGGCCGTACCTACGGCCACCCGGTCGTCCTGCGCCCGGTGACCAGTGAGGACGCCATGACGGCGGACTGGACCCGGGTGCCCTACGAGACCCTGGAGCGGATCTCGACGCGGATCACCAACGAGGTCGCCGAGGTCAACCGTGTGGTGCTGGACGTGACCAGCAAGCCGCCGGGAACCATCGAGTGGGAGTGAGTCCACTCCCCGCGGCCTGACCCCCTCCCCGTTCTACGGGGAGGGGGTCAGTTGTTTCCTCTGGCAGCGTCGGTAGCGTTAGCGAGGTCCTCGAGCTCACGGGTGCCGTCGATGCGGGGGACGACCTGCCAGGTGTACACCCCGGCGATGGCCCAGGCGATCACGGCGATGGCCCAGTTGTTGAACTGGAAGCCGGGCACCAGCATCAGGGCCAGCCAGATGGGGAAGAGGGGGACGACCTGCTTGATGCGGGTGGTGTAGCGGTCGCCGCGGGCCTCGACGGCGGCGCGCACGTCGTGGCGGTAGGGGTGGCTGAACAGGCAGAGTAGGCCGGCGGCGAGGAAGACCAGCATCAGGACGACCCGGACCCCGGTGGGCAGCGGCGTGGCCAGTGCGCCCACCCCGGCGCCGATGAGGGCTGCGACGCCCGCGCGTAGTGCGCGTGGGGTGACGGGTGTGGGGTCGACGTGGTCGGTGCCGGAGGGTGTCTCGCTGCGTGCCATGGCTGTCCATGCTAGCCGGACGAGGGGGTTTGACCGTCACCCGCCGGCCGAATAGGCTGGCACGGGATAGAACGGATGTTCTAATTGCCGAACGCGCCCGGGCGATCATGTCCTGGCCAGCGCCTAGTCTGGGTTCCGGTGTCGTGAACAGGGTCGTGGATGAGGAGGTGAGGGCGGTGGAGGAACGGGACCGGGGGAGCATCGTCGCCGACCTGCGCAGCCGGATCGCGACCATCAGCGGCGGCGACACGAAGGTAGTCGTCGAACCTGCCGAACCTGCCGCTCCTGCCGGCTCGCCCCACGTCACCGTCCCGGACTGGTTGGCCGGTTCGCTGGGCGCCGGAGGCCTGCCGCAGGGTGCGGTCACCGCGGCGGACGACTGCCCCGCCGCCCTGGTGGACGTGCTGGCCACGCTGACCGCGTCCGGTGGGTGTGCGGCGGTCGTCGGCTACCCGCGGCTGGCGGTGGCGGCGGTGGAGGCCGCCGGCGGGGACCTGGAGCGCCTGGTGCTGGTGCCGGACCCCGTACCGCACGCCTCGGCGGTGCTCGGGACCCTGGTCGAGGGTCTGGACCTGGTGGTCTACGCGGCCCCGGCGGCGGTGTCGCCGTCGGCGGCACGTCCGGTGGAGGCCCGGCTGCGCCGCAGCAGTTGTGCGCTGCTGGTGTGCTCGGGTGTGCGTTCCTGGCCGGGTGCGCGTCTGCACCTGTCGTGGCGTACGGAGGGCGTCACCGGGCTGGGCGTGGGCTCCGGCCGGGTGCGCGGTGTGTCGGTGGCTGGTCAGGCGTGGGGTCAGGGGCAGCCGCCGCGGACGTTCAGCGGCACAGTCGGCACGGTGGGCACAGCTGCCACGGCAGCTCCCGCCCTGCAGGACGCCCCGCGGGAGCGTGCGTTGTGAGCGCGCGTCGGGTCGTCGTCCTGTGGTTCCCGGACTGGCCGGTGTACACCGCGGCGCTGCGGCGTGGCTGGGACCTGCTCGCCCCGGCGGCGGTGGTGGACAACCACCGCATCCACGCGGCGAACGCGGCGGCGCGTCGGGCGGGGGTGCAGCAGGGCATGAAGGAGCGTCATGCGCTGGGCACGTGCCCGTCGTTGCAGGTCGGTGAGGTGGAGGACGCCGCGGAGGCGGAGGCGCACGAGGAGGTGCTCGTGGCGCTGGAGTCCGTGGCCGCCAGTGTGGAGACCCTGCGTCCCGGGTTGCTGGCGTTCTCGGCGTCCTCGCTGGTGAAGTACTACGGGGACGAGTCGACGGCGGTGGAGCTGCTGGTGGACGCGGCGGCGCGTGCGGGCGCGGACTGCCTGGCCGGCGTCGCCGACGACGTGGTCACTGCGGTGTGGGCGGCGAGGGAGGGGCGCAGCGTGGCGTCCGGCGGGTCGGCGTCCTACCTGGCGGGCCTGCCGTTGCGGGTGCTGGTGGCGGAGGCGTCGTTGGGCACGCCGCAGGCGATGGTCGCGGTGCTGTCCCAGCTGGGTGTGCGCACGCTCGCGGACTTCACGGCGTTGCCCGTGTCGGACGTGGCCGGACGGTTCGGCGACGAGGGGGTGCGCTGGCACCGTATCGCCTCGGGCGAGCCGGAGCGTCCGGTGTCCCCGGAGCGCACCGTGGTCCCGCTGGAGGTGCGGGTCGAGCCGGACGAGCCGGTGTCGGACACGGGTACGGCGGCTTTCCTCGCCCGGCAGGCGGCGGTGCGTCTGCACGCCCGTCTGGCGGAGTCGGGGCAGGTGTGTCTGCGTCTGGCGGTGCGAGCGCACCTGGATCCGCCCGCCGGTTACGACGGCCCGGTGACGGTGGAGCGCGTGTGGCGTTGCCGGGAGCCCCTGGCGGAGGACGACACGGCCCAGCGGGTGCGCTGGCAGCTCGACGGGTGGCTCACCCGTGTGCGTGCGCAGATGCCGGACTCCCCGGACGGGGTCGGCGGCATCGCCGCGATCGACCTGGTGCCGGTGGAGTGCCTGCCCGCCGGCGACGTCGCCGAGGCGTTGTGGGGTGGCCCGGACGTGGGCATCCGCGCGGCCCGCGCCGCCGCCGCGCGCGCCCAGGCGCTGATCGGCACCCGCGGGGTGCTGCGTCCGGTGCACCGTGGAGGACGCGCCGTCGGCGGGCGGGTGCTGACGGTCCCGTACGGGGAGCAGGACCCCGAGGAGGTCACCGCGACGACGACCGGACGGTGGGACGGGGAACTCCCCGCCCCGCTCCCGGCGCTGGTCGGGGCGCCGGCGGACCGGATGAACGCCCCGGGGCCGGGGCATCCGGCGTCCGCCGTGCACCTGCTCGACGGCGAGGGTTCCCAGGTGTGGGTCACCGGACGCGGGCTGATGAGCTCGGTGCCGGTGTCGATGCGGTGGGGCGGCAGGGTCCACCGGCTGACCGGGTGGGCCGGGCCGTGGCCGGTGGACGAGATGTGGTGGTCGCAGGGGGCGTCGGCCCGCCGCTACGCCAGGCTCCAGGTCGCCACCGACGAGCCCTCGGCGTTCCTCCTGGTCTGCCGTGGGAGGTCGTGGCGGATCGAGGCGACGTACTAGGATCAGGGGTATGCCCACCACACGGAACCCCCGGTCGGGACTGTGTTCCGACATCACCCGGGAACCCCTTCCCGGAACCGCGAAGACGGGGCGGCTGATCGTCGCCGTCGAGTACCCGCAGGGGTGGGGCAAGGACATCCTCGACGGCGAGGCGCTGGGCAAGGAGCTCGCCGGCGAGGTGAAGCGCTGGCTCAAACGCCACCACGCGCAACTGCAGTTCATCCGCCGTCCCGGCCGCAGCGGACAGACGGGGCAGCCGGGTGGGGCGGACACGAGCGTGGTCTTCGTCGCCGACGCCGGGGCGACCCCGCCCACCCTCGAACGTCTCGAGGTCACCGGTGGGGTGCGTGGACTGCTGGACGTGGACCTGTCCACCCCGGGTTCGGTGCCCGGCGCCACCCGGGTCGACCATCCGCTCCTGCTGGTCTGCACCCACGGTAAGCGGGACACCTGCTGTGCGGTGAAGGGTCGTCCCATGGCCGCGGCGCTGGCGGACGGGCACGGCGGCGAGACCGTCTGGGAGTCCTCGCACACCAAGGGCCACCGCTTCGCCCCGTCGATGATCCTGCTGCCGCACAACTACTCCTTCGGCGGGCTGGACGTCCCCGGCGCCTCGGCGATGCTGGACACCGCCGCCCGCGGCGAGGTGCCCGTCGCCGGCAACCGCGGGCGCGGCACCTTCGACACCCACGGCCAGGTCGCCGAACTGGCGGTCGCCGAACTCCTCGCCGCGCGGGGGACGCCCGCCCGGCTGGGTGAGCTGAGCGTGGAGAAGTACACCGTTCCCGTTACGCCTGTCGCCCAAAACGCCGAGCAGGACGCCTACGCCGCCGCGCACGCGGCCGTCGACCCGGACCTGCGGCGTCGGGCGGGGGAGCTGATCACCGAGCGGATCGAGATGAAGGCCGCCGGACGTCGCGAGGAGCTCAGGGCACTGCACCGGCAGGGCTACTTCCAGCCCGTCCGCGACTACGAGTACGCGGTGCGGGAGGCTGCCGCGGCCCACGGGCTCGGCGGCAAGAAGCACAAGGGCGACAAGGGAAGTGCTCCTGCCGTGCGGGTCACCGGGGACGCCGGCTCCTGGATCGTCACCCTGGAGTCTCGGACGTGCCACCCGGTCGTCTCGTCCTGCGGGGACCGTCCCAAGGAGGGCAGGTCCTGGGTCGCCGCCGACGTGGCGGCCGTGAACTAGTCGGACTTGAGGATGTCCACCACGATGCGGGTGGGCGAGTCCAGGATGTTGAGGGTGAAGTCCGGGTCGTCCTCGTCGATGCCGACGACGATGCGCTGCATCCCCTCGAAGACGCCCTTCGCCTCGACGGACTCGATCAGCTCGGTGCCGATCTTCTTGACCGGCGTGTCGTCGCCGCCCGGCGACATCTCCAGGCCGCGGACGTCGATGACCAGGGCGGTCTCGCCGTCGTAGTCGATCGGGGCGCCGGAGCCGTCGGCGGTGGGGGCGTCGTCCGTGGTGACGAACCAGCCGGGGGACCCCTCACCGTCCAGCTCGATGACGACGCGTTCGAACGTGCCGTGGCTGGCGGCACGGACCTCACTGACCGTCATCCGCGTGCCCTCCTCGGGGAGGACGTCCAGGGGCTGGGCCCCGGACAGGGGGCCGGACTCGCTCGAGGAGCGGGGGACCGGGGAGGCCAGTTCGGCGCCGGGGGCGGAGAACTGCGGGGAGCTGGTGCTGGCGCTCACGGGGTTGAACTCGTTGTCGTCGTCCGCACCACCGCTGCTGCAGGCGGTGAGGGAGACGCAGAGACACCCGCACACCAGGGCGGCGACGCCGGAGGCGACGGTGGGTCCGGTGCGGCGGGTGTCTTCGGTTCTACTCACGACCAGAGAGATTACCGGGCGTGCGGGGGAAAGGCACGGCTAATGGCAAAATACTTCCGAATATGACCGGAATGTGACCTTGCCGTGACCGCGCCGTAACCCCGAGGGTGACGCGCGGCACAGTGCGGTACAGGTCAGCGTGGGTTAACGGCGCATGACCCGCCGGGCGAGCCAGTTGCCGAACAGCTGCGCGGCCTGGACGATCACGATGATCGTGACCAGCGCGACATAAGTCACGTTGTTGTCGAAGGCACGGTAGCCGTACTGGATAGCGAAGTCTCCCAGTCCACCGGCGCCGATGTAGCCGGCCATCGCGGACATGTCGACGATCGCGATGAACATGAACGTCCCACCCAGGATCAGCGGGCCGAGAGCCTCGGGGATGATCACGGTGAAGATGATCCGGAACGGGCCGGCACCCATGGCGCGTGCAGCCTCGATCACGCCGGGGTCGATCGACACCAGGTTCTGCTCCACGATGCGTGCGGCGCCGAAGGATGCCGCGATGATGATCGCGAAAGTCGCGGCGTTGATGCCCAGGATCGATCCGGTGATGATCTTCGTCAACGGCCCCAGGGCCGTCAGCAGGATGATGAACGGGATCGGCCGGACGATGTTGACCAGGATGTTCAGGACCCAGAACACCGGCCGGTTGGCCAGGACGCCACCACTGCGGGTGGTGAAGAGCAGGACGCCCAGGACCAGCCCGGCGAGCCCACCGATGGCCAGGCCCCAGATCGCCATGTACAGCGTCTCGACGATGGCGTCCTGGTAGATGGGGGACAGGAACTCCCAGTCGGTGTCCTTCGCGAGGAGGAGGGTGTCTGTGGTGCTCATCGGATCTCCTCGATCTCGGTCGTGGCGGACAGGTCGCGGTAGAAGGTCTCCACGGCCTGTTCGCCGGCGGCGTCCTTCGGGGTCATCTGCACGGTGAGCCGTCCGAAGGAGTGGTTCTGCAGGGTGGTCACGCCACCGTGGACGATGTTCACACTGACGCCGGCCCGTTCGACCTCGGAGATGGCGTGGAAGAAGCCCGCGCCCTCCTTCATGGTCACGGTGAACAGCCGGCCAGACTCGTGCTGCAGCGCCTCGGCCTCGACCATGTCGGGGGTGTTGCGCAGGGAGGTGGCCACGAAGTTCGCCGCCACGTCCGTCTTCGGGTGGGAGAAAACCTCGTAGACGCTGCCGTGCTCGACCACATGTCCGTTTTCCATGACGACCACCCGGTCGCCGATGGTGCGCACGACCTCCATCTCGTGGGTGATCACCACGATGGTGATGCCGAGGTCCTCGTTGACCTTGCGCAGCAGTTCCAGTACTTCGCGAGTGGTGGTGGGGTCCAGGGCGGACGTCGCCTCGTCTGCGAGCAGCAGCGACGGGTTCGTCGCCAGCGCGCGGGCGATGCCCACGCGTTGCTTCTGCCCGCCGGAGAGCTGCTCGGGGTAGGAACGGCCCTTGTCGGACAGTCCGACGAAGTCGAGGAGCTCGGTGACCCGTGCCTCCCGCTCGGCCTTGGGCATGCCCTGCAGCTTCAACGGGTAGGCGATGTTGCCGGCCACGGTGCGCGAGCTCAGCAGGTTGAACTGCTGGAAGATCATGCCGATGTCGCGGCGGATCTTGCGCAGTTCACTCTCCTTGAGCGGGACGATGTCCCGGCCGTCGAGCAGTACCTGGCCGCTCGTCGGTTTGTCGAGTCCGTTGATCTGGCGCACGAGCGTGGACTTGCCGGCACCGGAGTAGCCGATGATGCCCACGATCGAGCCGGACGGCACGGTGATCGACACGTCCTCCAGGGCGGTGATCCGGTTCTTGCCCTGGGTGAAGACCTTGCCGACGTTGCGGAACTCGACGGCGGTGCCGTTACTCATCCGAGGTGCCCTGATCACGGAACTTCTGCTCGGTGTCGGCGAGGATCTCCTGGAGCTCTTCCGGGGTCTTCTCGACCTCGATGGCGGTGCCGTCGGTGTCGTTCTGCACGGCCTCCTGGACCTCGTCGGAGTGCCAGATTTCGACGAGCTTCTGGAAGTCCTCGTTGTCCTTGTTCTCCTGGGTGGTTACCCAGACGTTGATGTACTGCTGTGCCTCGGGTGCCTCGGGGTCGTCGGTGATCACCGCGTCGTTCGCGTTCACCCCGGCTGAGTCGAGGTAGTTGTTGTTGATGAAGGAGGCCTGTCCGTCGTTGTAGGCGACGGCGGTCTGGCCGGGATCAACCGCCGTGACCTTGACCTTGGACTTCTCTTCGTCGATGTCCGCGGGGCGCGGTGCCAGGACGTCGTCGTCCTTGAGGGTGACCAGTCCGTTCTGGGCGAGGACGAGGATCGCCCGGCCGCCGTTGGTGCTGTCGTTCGGAATGATCACCTCGCCTGCCTCCTCAAGTTCCTCGACGGTGTTGAGGTTCTTCGAGTAGACGCCCATCGGGAAGATCTGCGAGGAACCGAAGGGCACCAGGTCGTCGTCGGCGGAGACGTTGTACTCGGCCAGGTACTGGATGTGCTGGAACTGGTTCACGTCCAGGTCGCCGTTGGACAGGGCCGGGTTCTGCTGTGCGTACTCGGTGATCGACTTCACCTCGACGTTCACGCCCTCCTCCTCAGCCTTCTGCTGGAAGGCCTTCCACTGGCTCTCGTTGGCCTCGGTGGAGCCGATGGTGATGGTGTCGGCGTCACTGTCGTCGCTCATGCAGGCGGTCAGGCCTACGGCGGAGACGACGGCGACGGTGCCGAGGGCGGCGACTTTCTTCAGACGCGTGATCAAGGGGTCCTCCTGGGGACGTCAAAAGGGGGATGCGGGGTTTCGCGCAATGCTAGTAGTAGTACAGCAGGATGGACCGCTCTGTCTAGTTACGACCGGTCACGTCTTCGGCGTGAGGTGGACCTTCTCCCCGCCGGGGCTGCTGAGCCCGAGGTACTCCACCGCCGTCTCCCCGCCGGCACCGAACCAGTGGGGCACCGTGCACTCGAACTCCGCGACCTCGCCGGGCTCGATCAGGTACTCGCTGCCGTCCAGGACCAGGCGCAACGTACCGGCCAGCACGAACACCCACTCGCGCCCCGGATGGCTGTGCTGCCGGGGCGCGGACTCCGGGCGGCGACCTGCGGCGACACCCGGGATCACGTGCTTGAAGGCGGTCACCCCCTTCTCCCCGTCGCCGCCGAGGCGCAGGTGCACCGCCCCGCCGCGGTACAGCGGCCGGATGTCGATGCGCGGGTCGCCGGTCTGCGGTGCACCGACCAGGTCGTCCAACGCCACCCGGTACAGCCGTGCCAGCGGCATGAGCAGTTCCAGGGTGGGCCGGCGTCCGCCGTTCTCCAGGCGCGACAGGGTGCTCCGCGAGATCCCCGTCGCCTCGGCGGCCTCGGCGATCGTCATCGAGAGCTGTTGGCGCGTGGCGCGCAGCCGCGTACCGACCTGGCTGAGATCGTTGGGGTCTTGGGGATCATTGCTGTTCATGTACACCAGTTTCCCACGTCCGGACCCTCCGCTAGTATCGAACACATGTTCAGTAACGGTAGGGCGCTCAGCTGGTCGCGCCTGGAGCGCATCCTCTCCGGCACCGACACCGCCCCGCTGCACGCCGTCGGCGTGGGGGAGGGTGGCCGCGAGACGCTCTGGCGGGACGGCGCACGCACCGCCGGCGCGTCCTGCGCAGCCACCGTACCCTTCGCCGAACTGCACGCCGCCGGGTCCTACAACTTCCTCCACGGCGCCAGCGACCCCGCCGAGTACGTCGACGCGGCCGTCGACCTGGGCCTCACCGCCCTGGCGGTGCTCGACCGCGACGGACTCTACGGTGCCGCCCGGCTCGCCACCGCCGCCGCGGAGGCGGGGCTGGCGACCGTCTTCGGCGCGGAGCTCTCCGTCTTCGGCACCGACGTGGCACCGCTGACCGTCCTGTGCCGCGGGCAGGACGGCTACCGCCGGCTCTCCCACGTGATCACCGACGCCCGCATGGCGCGCCGGGAGAAGGACAGCGCCGACTACCCGCCGCTCACTGACGTCGCCGCCGCGGCGGACGGGCACTGGTACGTCCTGCTCGACCACCACCACCTGCACCACGCCACGGAGATCGTCGGGGCCTTCGGGCCGGACGCCTGCCTCGTGGAGCTCGGCCAGACGATGAGCCCCTCGGACGTGGACCGCAACGAGGCCCTGCACGACCTCGCCCTGGACCACGGCCTCACCGAGGTCGTCTCCTCCGCGGCGACCTGTGCCACACCCGCCCAGGCACGGCTGGCGGGGGCGAAGCACGCCCTGCACGACCGGGAGGACGTCCTGACCGCCACCCCGCACACCCACCCGCTCGGCGGGACGTGGCTGCACTCCGGCGAGGAGATGCTCACCCTCGCCGGCGACTGCGGGTGGCTGCGCGACGCCGTCGCCGCCAGCGCCCGCGTCGGGGCCGACTGCGCCTTCACCCTCAACCTCATCGCCCCGCGGCTGCCGCACTTCCCCGTCCCCGACGGGCACACCGAGATGAGCTGGCTGCGGGAGCTGACCCACCGCGGCGCCCGGCACCGCTACGGCACCGCGCAGGACCACCCGCGGGCCTGGGAGGTCATCGACCACGAACTCGGGATCATCGAGGAACTCGGCTTCCCCGGCTACTTCCTCATCGTCCACGGCATCGTGGACTTCTGCCACACCAGCGGCATCTTCTGCCAGGGGCGCGGCTCGGCGGCGAACTCCGCGGTGTGCTTCGCCCTGGGCATCACCAACGTCGACGCCGTCGCCGCCGACCTGCTCTTCGAACGGTTCCTCTCCCCGGAGCGCGACGGCCCGCCGGACATCGACCTCGACATCGAGTCCGGCCGCAGGGAGGAGGCCATCCAGGACGTCTACCGCCGCTACGGCCGGGACAACGCCGCCCAGGTCGCCAACGTCATCACCTACCGCTCCAAGGGGGCGCTGCGCGACGCCGCCCGCGCCCTCGGCCACGACCCCGGCCGGGTGGACGCCTGGTCGCGCGGCCTGGAGGACCCGCCCGACCCGGTGCGCGAGCTCACCTCCCGGCTCACCGGGCAGCCCCGTCACCTGGGCATCCACTCCGGCGGCATGGTCATCTGCGACCGGGCCATCTCCGAGGTGGTCCCCACCGAGTGGGCCCGCATGGACGACCGCTCGGTGGTGCAGTGGGACAAGGACGACTGCGCCGACGTGGGCCTGGTGAAGTTCGACCTGCTCGGCCTCGGCATGCTCGAGGCCCTGCACCACGCCGTCGACCTGGTGGAGGAGACCACCGGCACCCGGGTGGAGCTGTGGCACCTGCAGCCCACCGACCCGGAGGTCTTCGCCATGCTCGCCCGCGCCGACGCGGTGGGCGTCTTCCAGGTCGAGTCCCGCGCCCAGCTCGCCACCCTGCCCCGGCTGCGTCCCCGCACCTTCTACGACCTGGTCGTCGAGGTCGCGCTGATCCGTCCGGGGCCGATCCAGGGCGGTTCCGTGCACCCGTTCATCCGCCGGCGCAACGGGGAGGAGGAGGTCACCTACGACCACCCCAGCCTGGAGCCGGTCCTGAAGCGCACGCTCGGCATCCCGCTGTTCCAGGAGCAGCTGATGCAGATGGCCGTCACCGTCGCCGGCTTCAGCCCCGCCGAGGCGGACGCGCTGCGTCGGGCGATGGGGTCGAAACGTTCCCCGGAGCGCATGGAGCAGATGCACACCCGCTTCATCGACGGTGCGCGCGACCTGCACGGCATCGACGCGGAACTGGCCGAACAGCTGTGGCGCAAGGTCATCGCCTTCGCGTCCTACGGTTTCCCGGAGTCCCACGCGCAGTCCTTCGCCTCGCTGGTGTACTTCTCCGCCTGGTTCAAGTGCCACCACCCCGCGGAGTTCTGCGTGGCGCTGCTGCGCGCCCAGCCGATGGGGTTCTACTCGCCGCAGTCGCTGGTCTCCGACGCCCGACGTCACGGCGTGGGCGTGCGCCCGGTCGACGTCAACGCCTCCCAGGTCGAGGCCACCGTGGAGGACGGCGACATCCGCCTCGGCCTCGGGTCGGTCAAGGGCATCGGGAAGGACGTCGCCGGACGTCTCGTCGCCGCGCGGGACGCCCGGGACGCGCCCTTCGCCGCGGTCGCCGACCTCTCCCGCGAGGCCGGCCTCACCGTCGACCAGGTCTCCGCCCTGGCCCGGGCGGGGGCGTGCGACAGCCTGGGGCTCACCCGCCGTCAGGCACAGTGGGCGGCGGGCGTGGCGGCGACCGAACGCGCCGGGATGCTGCCGGGCACCTCCACGGTCTCCACTCCGGCGCTGCCGGGGATGAGCGCCTTCGAACTCGCCGCGGCGGACGTCTCCGCCACCGGCGTCACGTCCGACGGTCACCCCGTGCGCCTGCTGCGTGCCAGGCTGGACGCCTGGCCGGGGAACTTCCCGGTGGTCCCGGCGTCCTCCCTGCTGGGTGTGGAGGACGGCCGGCGCATCCTCGTCGCCGGCGTGGTCACCCACCGCCAGCGTCCGATGACCGCCGGCGGGGTCACGTTCCTGGGCATGGAGGACGAGACCGGCCTGGTCAACGTGATGGTGTCGCCGGGACTGTGGCGCGCCCGACGCAAGGTCGCCATGACCTCCCGGATGCTGATGGTCCGCGGCATCGCCCAGAACGCCGGCGGTGCGGTGACCGTCGCCGCCGACGACCTCTCGCCCCTCGAGGCGGCCGAGGCCCTGGCCAGTGCCTCGCGCGACTTCCGCTGACTTATAGTGCAGCGTGCCGGTGCCAGGCCCCGAAGTCCTCCGCCACCGTCGCCGCGAGCTCGCGGTAGGCGCGGAACGTCGCCGGGGCCAGCCGGTCCAGGTCCACGACCCCGCCCTCGGAGAGGTGCCGGTCGAAGGGCACGCCACGCACCGCCCGGGTACGCGCGGAGAAGTGCGCGGACAGCACCTCCGGGTCCACCGCCGCCTGCCCCGGGTGCGCGCCGGACACCACGACCACCGCATTGGCCACCAGGTCCCCGTGGCCGTGGTGGTCCAGCCAGTCCAGTGTGGCCTCCGCCGACTTCGCCCCGTCCAACGCCGGCGAGGTGACCAGCACCAGCATGTGCGCCAGGTCCAGCACCCCGGACATCGCCGAGTGCATCAACCCTGTCCCGCAGTC
>JAKDIS010000002.1 GCA_030450335.1 Corynebacterium sp.
TACGCCTGAGGGTGTCATCCTGGCCGCCACAAACCCTTTAGCAACACGACCTAGTTGGGCGTTGGGGCGAACGGTCGCATCAGGAGGTCGGGCGGGGAGGTTGCCGGGACGCTGTGCGACGGAGGCCGGGTCCACTTCTTCCCCCGGCCCCGTGCAACTGGTGGTCCGCGGGGAACCACCACCAACAGCGAGGGGCACGGGGGTGACGGTGGGCAGGGGAGGGTAGTCGTCCTGGCGACATCCCCCGGTCATACTGTGGCTGAAGAGGCGGCTTCCCGCGTCCGAAGTACACAGGAACTCCAGGTACGCTCCGGTCCATGAATTTTTCCGTGAGAGGCGTTGTCGGAATCATCCTGTTTGTCGCGGTCAGCGGCTGGGTGATTGGGCTTCAATACGGTCTTACCGGAACACTTTCCGGAGCGGCAGTAGGACTCGTCCTGGGTGCGGTGTTCGCGTACATGGAGTCACCTCACAATGACTGGCGTCCACGTAACCCACTGTGGGTCATCGCCCCCCTGGTCGGCGGGATTTCCCTGGTGGCGGCAGTGTGGGGGTTACCACTGTCGCTGGGAGCCTTCGCTTTCCTGGCTGCTCTGTTCGCTTCTCCGCGTATGTGGGGGCGCTGGGTGTGGCTCACGCTAGCGAGTATCTGGATGGTGTTCATGGTGGGGTTTGTCGGCCTTGCACTATTGATAGCTTGGTGAACGAGAGGTGGAGCATTGGGCCTGGCTCTCGCCTCTTTCTCTTAACCCCGTGCAAATGTTGGTCTGGCGTGGGAAGACCAACAACTCAGCGGGGTACTGGGAGGGCGGACGCCTACCCGACGCGTGGGGTCACTCGCTCCGAGGCGTCTGCCGTCGGCGCAGTACCCCGGACAGGGCGATGACGGTGACCCCGGCAAGGGGGATCACCAGGAGACCCACGCGCAGGCCCGCGGCGTCCGCCACCACACCGACGAGCGGAGGCGAGGCCACGAAACCGAGCCTCATCAGCCAGGACACGACGGTGAGCCCGGTGCCGGGACGCAGTCCGGGCAGCTCGTCGGCGGTCTGCATCGCCGCCGGGATCAACGTGGCTACGCCGAAACCGGCGGCAGCGAAGCCCAGGATCGTGCCCGGGACCGTGGGGAACGCCAGTGCGAGTCCCATTCCCACCGCCGCCACCGCGCCGCCGAGACGCGCCACGGTGCGATGCCCTAGACGGTCGACCATGCCGTCGCCGAGGATGCGTCCCACGAACTGTGCGGCGACCAACGCCACGAATCCCGCCGCGGCGACCGAACCGGGCGCGCCGAGGGAGGTGATGTACAGCGACGCCCAGGACATGCCAGCGTCCTCGACGAGTGAACCGGCGATGGCGATGATGACCAGCGCGCCCAGCATCACGACAAGGTGGCCGGTCAGCGGACCACGGCGCGCAGCGTCCGGCCCCACGGACTCGTGGGTGGCGTCAGGGGAAGCAGTGTCCGGAGCAGCGTCCGGGCCGGATTCGGTAGCAGGAAGACAGAAGCGCAGCGCGACGACCGCCACCAGGGAGAAGACCACGGCGGACAGGCCGAGATGGATCTGACGGGGCAGGTCCACGGCGATGGCGGCCGCCGCCATCGCCCCGCCGAGTACCGCCCCGAGCGACCAGACCGCGTGGAACGAGTTGATGATCGTGCGGCCGTAGCGGCGCTGGACCTGCAGGCCGTGGTCGTTCTGGGCGACGTCGGTGATGGCGTCCATCGCCCCGCCGACGAGCAGCCCGGTCACGAACATCCAGAGCGTGGGGGACGCCCCGGCGCCGAGCACGCCCAGGGCGGTGCCGATCGTGCCGGCGACCGCGACGCGGGCGGACCCGAACCGTCGGATCAGCGGGGCCGCGGCCAGCCCGGCGAGGATCGCGCCGACGGGGAAGGCGATGACGGCGAGACCGTAGACGGCGTTGCTCATCCCCAGGTCGGCCTTGATCTCCGGGTACCGGGGGATGAGGTTGGCGAACACCGCGCCGTTGGTCAGGAAGAGCGCGGCGACGGCCCGGCGGGCGCGCCGGTCGGTGGGGGTGGGGGACATTGCGGCGAACTCTACAGCGACCTACCCCAGCGAGGACAGGTCCAGGGTTGCCGCGGTGTCGTTGAGCTCGGTGGGGATGGAGTTGTCGCTGACCTGCACCTCGGAGCCGTCCCAGTGGAACGTCGCGGAGGCGGACACCGTCTCGTTGGCGGCGGCAGGCTGGTCGCCCAGGAACTCGTAATTGACCTGCACGGTGCTGTCGTCGATGCGGTCCACCGACTCGATATACCTCGCCAGGATCGGTGCGGGCTCGGTCACCAGCTCACCGTCGGCGAACAGGGCGACGGTCTGGTTGCTGCTGCCGGCCGTACCGTTCGGGTTGTCCTGCGTTCCGTTGCCGCCATTGAGCACTACCCAGGACAGCGGCAGGCACGGGTCCATCTCGTCCTCGGAGACGGTGTAGTGGAAGAACACGTCTGAGTCGCCTGAGCCGTCAGAGTCCTCGCCGGCGAAACGCACCGGCAGCGGGTCGTCGCCGGTGAGAGGGTTGTCACCCGACTTGCCCGAGTCCTCCTCACAGTCCGGTGCGGCGGAGCTCGACGAGGTGGTCTCGGTCTCGGTCTCGGTCGGCGTCTCCGTCGGCGACCCGGTCACCGTCGACGTCGCGGTGTGCACCGCCGTCTCGGTCACGGTCGCCGGGTCGTCCTGCTGTGAGCAGCCCGCCAGGAGCACGGCCGCGGCCGCGGGGACGGCGACGGCGGCCACGAGGGAACGGGCACGGGTACGACCGCGTGAATCCATGGCCGCCAGGGTATCGCGGCCGTCATACCGCGGGCTGAGTCGCCCGCGCGGCCGTGCACCGATGATCAGACCCGGGGCCGATGTGGTCACCGCGGCGTCCGGCATAGTCTCCATAGGGTCAGCAATCATCACCCCTTCAGGAGAAACCCCCGGTGACCACCCCGAACGCACCCACCCGCTACGCCTTCCTGGACGTGCTGCGCGGCGTGGCGCTGTGCGGCATCCTCTTCGTCAACCTGCGTGACCTGCTCTACCGCTGGACGGAGCACGCCGACCTGCACCACCCCGTCCTGCGCTTCTACGACGTGGCGATCCAGGGACGGTTCGTGCCGATCTTCGCCTTCCTCTTCGGCGTCAGCGCCTGGCTGCTGTACAGCTCCTCGGCGCGGCGCACCACCGTACGTTCGGCACGCTGGCTGATGGTGCGGCGCTTCGTCACGCTGCTGCCCCTCGGGCTGCTGAACCTGTTCCTGCTGTACAGCGGCGACATCCTCACCATGTACGCGATCATCGCACTGGTGCTGGTGGTGCCGGCGATGTTCCTGCCCCGCGGCCCGGTGCTCGCCGCCGGGGTGGTCGGCACGCTGGTGGCCTACTGGATGTGGGGCAACAGTCCGCTGATCGCGGCCACGTTGATGGTCGCCGGTTTCGGTGCCGCCCAGTACGGGCTGCCGGGGTGGCTGGAGTCGACGCGACGCCGCGACCGGACGCTCGCCGCGGTCGTGTTCGTGCTCGCCGCCGCCGCGGGCGTCGCGCTCAGTGTCGTGCAGAAGGGCATGCTGGACGCCGCGACGCTGCCGGATCCGGACGTCCTCGACCGGGTGGCGGGTTTCGGTGGGTTGTTCACCGCCGTCGCCATCGTCACCGGGCTGTCGCTGGTCTGGCGCGCGCTCACTGCCCCTTCACTGCGTGCCGCGCTCACCGCCCCCTTCGCCGTGCTGGGACGCACCGCGCTGACGAACTACCTCGGTGCGTCCGCCCTGGCGCAGGTGCTGCTGCACGTGGCGCCGGACGTGGAGCTGACCAACCTGTGGCTGCTGCCGGTGGCCACCGTCGCGATCCTCGTGGTCCAGGTCCTGGCCAGCGCCCTGTGGCTGCGGTACTTCCGTTACGGCCCGGTGGAGTGGTTGTGGCGGTGCGCGACGAGGTGGGAGCCGGTCGCACTGCGCCGAAGTGCAGAACCAGCCACCGACCCGGCCCCGGAACCAATCCCTGCCACCGACGGTCAGGAGCGGGAGGTGCGCTCCTTAAGGTCGCGGGCGTAGAGGTCGGCGGCCCTGATCGCCTGGACGACGTCGGTGGGGGAGTACTCGCCGGGCATCTGCTTGAGCGTCTCGCCGTCGGAGCAGGCCAGCTCGGCGATGCGCAGCAGGTCGGCGTCGTCGGCGTCGCCGAGGTGGATCTCCTCCAGGGTGGTCGGCAGACCCACGGACTGCAGGAAACCGATGTAGCGGTCGGCGTCCGGCTCGGGGGCACCCTCCAGCATCAGCTGCACGCCGATGCCGAAGGCGACCTTCTCACCGTGGGTCATGTGGTGGATGTCGCCGTCCAACGCGGTGAAACCGTTGTGGATGGCGTGGACCGCGGCGAGGCCGCCGTTCTCGAACCCCAGCCCGGAGAGCAGGGTGTTGGCCTCGCAGATGTTCTCCAGCGCGCGGCTGACCACGTGCGCCTCGTTGTCGCGCAGCGCCTGGTGGGCGTAGTCGAAGAGGGTCTCCTCGCACTTCTCCGCCAGGGCCAGGCCGGCCAGGGTGGGCCGGGCGGTGTCGTCCATGCGCCGGGAGTTCGCCCGGTCCACCGCGCGGGCCTCGATGGAGGTGGCCAGGGCGTCGCCGATGCCGGAGCGCAGGGTGCGCACCGGGGCGTTGGCGATGACCCGGGTGTCGACGGCGATGAGGTCGGGGTTGCGGTCGTAGAAGAGGTAGGAGTCGAAGACACCGTCCTCGGTGTAGATCACCGACACCCGGGCGGTCGGGGCGTCGGCGGACACGGCGGTGGGGAACACCGCGACCGGCAGGGAGGCGTGGTCGGCGACCGCGCGGGCGGTGGCGATGGTCTTGCCGCCGCCAAGCCCGATGATCACGTCGTTGCCCCCGGAGCGGGCCTTGTCGGTGATCCGGTCGATCTCCTTGAGGGAGGCCTCGCCGCCGAAGATCTCGTGGGCGGCGTCCAGCCCGTCCCCGGAGAGGGACTCCTGCAGCTTCTCCCCGGCGATGCCCCAGACGACCTCGTCGGCGATGATCAGCGGGGAGGTGCCCAGGGGCCGCAGGTAGCCGGCGGCCCGGTCGATCAGGTCGATGCCCTGGACGTAGCGCGACGGGCTGGTGAACAGTTTGTCTGTCATGGGGACGTTCCTCCTGTGAGGGGTTCGGTTTTCGCCACCACCCTAGGCCCGCTTCCGGTCGCGTGTGGCGGCCGTGACCTTTGGCTACAGTGGCGTGCATGTCCGACTCTCACCCGCAGCAGGTTCCCCTCCGCTCCTTCCGCAACGACCCCGCGGACTTCCTCCCCGAGGCCCTCGGCGGTTTCATCGCCTCCCACCCGGACGCCGAGTGGCACGACAGCGGTTTCGTCGCCCGTTCGTCGGCGGTGGTCACCGACTCCGGCGAGCCGGCCGTGGCCGTGGTCTCCGGTGGCGGCTCCGGCCACGAGCCCATGCACGCCGGTTTCCTCGGCTCCGGCATGCTCGCCGCGGTGTGCCCGGGGCTGCTGTTCACCTCCCCGAACGCCGTGCAGATCGCCGAGGCCACCCGGTGGGCCGACCAGGGTGCGGGCGTGGTGCACGTGGTGAAGAACTACACCGGCGACGTCATGAACTTCACCGTCGCCCGCCAGGCGCTGGACGACGTCGACACCCGCGTCGTCCTCGTCGACGACGACGTCGCCACCGATCTCGCGTCCGGTGCGTCCGACTCGTCGGACGGCCCGGGACGCCGCGGCACCGGCGCGACGATCATCGTGGAGAAGGCCGTCGGTGCCGCCGCGCAGCGCGGCGACGACCTCGACCGTGTCGCCGACATCGGCCAGTGGGTGGCGGACAGCTCCCGCAGCATGGCCGTGGCGCTCGCACCCGGGCACCTGCCGACCAGCGGGCGTGACACCTTCGACCTGCCCGAGGGGAAGATGGAGGTCGGCGTCGGCATCCACGGCGAACGTGGCGTGGACCGCGTGGACGTGGAGACCGCTGACGAAGTCGTCGCCCGGCTGATCGACGGCATCGGCGGCTCGCTCTCGCTGGAGGACGGCTCCGAGGTCGTGTGCCTGGTCAACGGGCTGGGAGGGACCGCCCCGCTGGAGCTGAACCTGGTCTTCGGTGAGGTGCTGCGTCAGCTCGCCGACAAGGGCGTCGTGGTGCGCCGGGCCATGGTCGGCACCTACGTGACCTCGGTGAACATGGCCGGGGTGTCGCTCACGCTGACCTCGGTCGGTGACGCCACCGACCAGCTCGTGGAGCTGCTCGACGCCGCCACGGACGCGCCGGGCTGGCCGCGGGTGCTCGGCGGGCAGGACGCACCGGCGACCTACCGTCCCGCCGTGACCAGTTTCGACGACGACCTGCCGGAGTCCGGGGAGGAGAACCGCTGGCTCAGCGACTTCGTCGCCCGTGTACAGGGATCGGTCGACGACCTCACCGAGCTCGACCGGCTGGCCGGCGACGGCGACTTCGGACAGAACATGGACGCCGCCTTCGGCGGGATCGACCTGCCGCTCCTCGGCCCGGACGCCCGGGTGCTCGAGGCGCTGGGCCACCGCCTGCTCATCCGTGCCGGCGGCACGTCCGGCGCCGTGCTGGGCACCCTGTTCCGCGAGCTCGGCCAGGCGATGGAGGACGCCGACGACCCGGTCGCCGGACTGGCCGCCGGGCTGGACGCCGCCCACCGGGCCATCACCGACCTCGGCGGGGCACGGCAGGGCGACAACACGTTGATCGACGCGCTGGTCCCCGCCGCAGAGGCGGCGGCGTCGGCGGCGTCTGGGAAGGACGGTTCCTCCGACTTCGCCGCCGTGCTGGAGACGTGCCACACGGCAGCGGCCGAGGGCGCGGAGAGCACCCGGGAGATGGTCGCGAAGAAGGGCCGCGCCAGCTACGTCGGCGAAGCCTCCCAGGGGGTCGTGGACCCCGGGGCGATCCTGGTCTCCTGGATCTTCGGGGGCTCCGGGAACGTCAGCGACTACACCTGAGCGGTCAGGAACCGAGGGTCGGCAGGTTCGGGAGCTGCAGGCCCGAGGACCCCAGGTTCTGGTCACCGTTGCTGGAGCCGAAGCTGGACCCGAAGTCACTCGAACCGAAGTCCGTGGACCCCAGGTTCGCATCCCCGAAGGTGGAACCCAGGCCCGAGGACCCCAGGTCCACGGAGATGTCCCCGAACGAGGAACCCAACGGCGGGATGTTGATGACCGGCAGTCCGGCGGTGAACTCCACGTAGAGGTCGCGGATCGGGCCCGACACGATTTCCTGGATCTGGACGATGAACGACATGGGTTCCTCCGTGATGGTCAAGGGTCAAGGTGGTTGGGCAGGGCGTCTGAGCCGCTGCTTGCTCCGAAGATAGCCTGTTCTGGGGTCCGACTCAGGGGTGAATCCGCGAAAACCCACGGAAAGATGTCGTAGATCACCTTTCCGGGGGTAGGGGGCGCTGCGGTGCGGGCGCGACGGTGGCGGAGTAGAGTCGTCGTCGAAGAAGTTGTCAGATCAACTACATGGTTGACCTGCGCGCACACCAAGAAGAAGTAAGGACCTACCCCATGAGCCTCTCCACCACCATCCTGCGCGGCGTCAGCGGCGCGTACTTCCTGCAGTCCGGCATCGGCAAGCTCGGCATGCCCGCCGAAGCCGCCAGCGGTCTGCAGCAGTTCGCCGCCACCGGCGTCCCGCAGGTCTCCAGCCTCGAGCCGGGCGTCTTCGGCAAGGTCGTCTCCTGGTCCGAGATCGGCGTCGCGGCGTCCCTGCTGACCCCCGTGGTCTCCAACCGCGTGGCCGGTCTGGCCCTCGGCGCGATCAACGCCGGCTTCCTGTCGATCTACTTCCGCAACGACCAGATGACCCAGAAGGACGGCATCCGCCCGTCCGAGGCCGGCACCGGCCTGTCGAAGGACCTCTTCATCGCCGCCATCGCCGGCGCCCTGATCGCCGCGCCGAAGAAGACCAAGTAGTCTCGTCGGCGTGACTGAGCCCAACACCCGGATCAAGATCCGCCCGGCCGTCGAGTCGGACATCCCCACGATCACCGCCATCTACAACGACGCCGTGCGCACCACCGTCGCGGTGTGGAACGACGAGGTCGTCGACGAGGACAACCGCCTGGCCTGGTTGCGCAGCTACCAGCAGCCCGGCACCCGGGCCATCGTCGCCGAACAGGACGGCGAGGTGCTGGGCTACGCGACCTACGGGGAGTTCCGCCACTACGACGGATTCCGCCACACCGTGGAGAACTCCATCTACGTCGACGGCACGCGCCGTGCCGGAGGAGTGGGCACCGCCCTGCTGCAGGCGCTGGTGGCCGACGCCCGGGAGGCCGGCAAGCACGTGATGGTGGCCGCGATCGAGGGCGGCAACACCGCCTCGCTGAAACTGCACGCCAAGATCGGCTTCCAGGAGTGCGGCACCGTGCGTCAGGTCGGCACCAAGTTCGACCGGTGGCTCGACATGACGCTGATGCAGATCATCCTCTAGCCGCCTTTTCCTGGCCGCCTTTTTCTTAGCCCCGCACCCGCCAGGACGCCGAGGCGTCCCACTCGGCCACGAGCCGGGCGTACGCGCCGTCGGCGGCGGCGAGTTCGGACGGGGTCCCCTGCTCCACGATGCGCCCGTCGTCGAGGACCACCACCCGGTCGGCGACGGCGAGCGTCGCCGGGCGGTGGGTGACGACCACGGTGGTGTAGTCCGGACGTACCGTGCGGATCGACGAGACCACCGCGGCCTCGTTGTGCGCGTCCAGCGCCGAGGTCGCCTCGTCGACGAGCAGGACGTGGGAGGGTTTCGCCAGTGCGCGGGCGATGCCGACGCGCTGGCGTTCACCGCCGGAGAGCCGGTTGCCCAGCTCGCCGACGGGGGTGTCCCACCCGGTGGGGATCTCCTGCAGCACGCCGCGCAACCCGGCGGCGTCGGCCACCCGGTCCAGTGCGGCGTCGCCGAGGTCCGGGTTCACCGCCAGCAGGTTGTCCCTCACCGTGCCCGCACCCAGCGCGGTCTGCTGGAAGACGACGGAGGCGTTGCCGCGCAGGACGGAGGCGTCGGCATCCCGCCCGTCGAGGGTGACGGTGCCCGCGGCCGGCTCCACCAGCCCGGCGAGGGTGCGCAGCAGGGTGGTCTTGCCCGAGCCGGAGCGTCCGACGACCACGGTGACCGTGCCCGGGGTGAGCTCCAGAGACGCCCCGGACAACCCAGTGGTGCCGTCGGGGAAGCGGACGTCGACGTCCGCCACCCCGATGTGCGGCGCGACCGGGGCGGGGTGTGCCGGCACCACGTCCGGGGCGGTGACGACCTCGACGGCCTCGGTGAGGGTGCGGTCCAGGGAGCGCAGGCCGACTGCCAGCCGCGACACCCCGGTGACCTGCTCGACGACACGCAGCATCACGATCACGGTCACGGCGGCGGACACGGCACCCAACGTGCCGGCGTCGAAGGCCAGCCACACGGTGAGCCCGTAGCCGATGAGCACGGCCTGCAGCACCAGGCTGAACAGGATCTCGCCGGGGACCTGCCAGAACAGCAGGCGCAGGCTCCGGCCGCGCGCGTCGACCAGGGCGTCGTCCACCAGGCGGGCACCGGCGGAGACCTGCCGTGCGGTGCGTAGCGACGGCTGGGCACGGGCGTAGTCGGTGAGCCGGTCGTCGAGGTTCTCGTTCGCGGCGGTGAACTCCTCGTCGGCGCGGGTGACCATGCGGCTGGACGCCAGCAGCGCGAGCATCATCAGCACGCCCCCGGCCACGGTGACCAGGGCCGCCGGGACGGTGAAGAACGCCAGGCCCACGCCGAGGGCGAAGGTGAAGACCACCGCGGTGACCAGCGGGCCGACCAGCAGCACCGGCGCGGACGTGACCTCGTTCGCCCCGGTGGCCAGCAGGCTGCGCAGCCGGGCCGCCTTCGCGGTGGTGATCACCGGCGTCGGCCAGGACAGCACCGCGCCGGGGGCATGCCGTTGGATCGAGTGCATCAACGACAGGCCCACGGCCAGTCCCTTGTGGGCGGCGAGGATGTCGATCCCCCACGCGCCGGCGATGAGCGCGACCATGAGCAGCACCCACGGCCAGGCGTCGGCCGGGGCGCCGCCGAAGAGGTCGTCGAGCAGGGGGTAGAGCACGATCACCGCTCCGGCCTGGATGACCGAGGAGGCGACCGTGAACAGGATGAACAGGCGGAGGTCACGGCCGCCGCCGCTGATGGTGCGGATCTTGGTGAGCATCAGTGGGACTCCTCCCCGGTCATGTTGCCGGTCAGGCCGGCGTTCTCGTGGGCGTCCCACAGTCCGGCGTAGGCGCCGCCGTCGGCGATGAGCTGTTCGTGGCGTCCTGCCTCGACCACACGCCCGTGGTCCATGACCACGATCCGGTCGGCGTCGGCGACGGTGTGCAGCCGGTGGGCGATCATCAGCACCGTCTTCCCGGCGAGCAGGCGGTCGAGCGCGGTGAGGATGGCCCACTCGCTGTCCGGGTCGGCCGAGGCGGTGGCCTCGTCGAGCACGATGACGGGGGTGTCGGCGAGCAGGGCGCGGGCGATGCCGATGCGCTGGCGTTCGCCGCCGGAGAGCCGGTCGGAGTCGACCACGGTGTCGTAGCCGTCGGGCAGGGCGGTGACCGTGTCGTGGATGTTCGCCGCACGGGCGGCGGCGACGACCTGCTCGTCGGTGGCGTCCGGGGCGGTGAGGGCGATGTTGTCGCGGATGCTGGTGTGGATCAGCTGCACGTCCTGCAGCAGGATGGTGACCTTGGCGTAGAGCTCGTCCTGCGTCAGGTCGCGTATGTCGGTGCCGTCGATGCTGACCGAGCCGTCCAACGGGTCCCACAGGCGGGCGAGCAGCGCGCCGACCGTGGACTTTCCGGCGCCGGACGGCCCGACGACGGCGGTGACCGTGCCGGGGTCCAGCGCGAGGGAGAAGTCCGTGAGCACGTCGCGGTCAGGGGTGTAGCCGAACCGGACGCGGTCGAGGACCACGTGGCCGGCCGGTGCGCGGCGGTCGGCCGGGCCGGGCAGTTCCGGGGTGGTCAGCGCCAGGTCGAGGCCGGCGCGGCCGTCGAGGGAGACCAGCAGACCGCCGATGCCGCCGGTGATCGCCACGAGCTGGGCGCCGAAGGACGGGCCGAGCACCAGGAACGGGATGGCGTCGGCCACGCTGACCCAGCCGGGCAGCATCAGCAGCCAGGTGGCCACGACCAGCAGGCCGAGCACGGTGGTGGGACGGTTGATCATCACCGCCATGATCTTGGCCGCACCGGTGTCCTTCTGGAGTTTGTCGACGAAGGCGCCGACGCCGCGCAGGGTGCCGGGCAGGTCGACCACGCTGCTGTCCCCGAAGACCTGGGAGACCTCCCGCTGGGCGATGAAGCTCTGCGCCTGGCCGGTGACCGTGGAGATGTTGCGCTGGGCGATCACCACCCGGTCGCGCTCCTTGCGCTGGATGTTGACCATCACCGTGATGAACGCGGCGATCGGCAGCAGCAGCACCAGACCCAGCCGCCAGTCGACGGTGAAGAGGTAGACCAGTGCGGCCAGGGGTGTGACCACCGCGCCGACGAGGTCGGGTACGGCGTGGGTGACGATGTAGTGCATGCCGGCGACGTCGTCGGCCACGAGCTTGCGGACCTCCGAGGACTGCCGGTGGGTGAACCACCCCAGCGGCAGGCGGGCGAGCTTGTCCATGAGTCGTCGACGCAGCGCGGCGGAGTAGGTGGCGTCGTAGAAGTGCATGGCCAGCATCAGCAGCGTGGTGCCGACCGCGGAGACACCCATCACCACCAGGGCGGTGACCCCGGTGGAGAGCATCTGGTCGCGTCCGGCACCGTCGAGGAACTGGCGGCAGAGCTCGGCGAAGAGGATGAACGGAACGATGCCCAGCACCGACAGCAGGGCCTGGACCACCCCGGCGATGATCATCGGGGTGCGCGCCGGGGCGAGCACACCGGCGGACGGTGTGGGTTCAGACTGATCAGGCTGTTCAGCCTGCCCGCTCTCCTCCGTGTGTTCGGCCTCCGCGCGTTCGGCCTCCATCTCCTCCAGGACCCGCGACTTGCCCATCGCGCGTCCGGCGGCCCAGTAGCCCTGGGCGTGCAGCGTGGCCTTGTTCAGGTTGTGTTCGCGCTGCAGGACGGTCCGGGCGTGGCGGGTGGCGGTCACCTCGCCGGTGACCCAGGCGTACCAGCCGTCCCAGTCACCTCCGGCGCCGCCATTGTCAATTGCCTGCGCCAGCGCGCGGCCCTCGGGCAGTTCGTCGACCCACGCGGCGGTGATGTTCGGGCCCTGCGGCAGTGGCGCCTCGGCGTCGCTGGCATGGTGCTTCTCCAGGTAGACCACCACGGGTATGTCGGCGGGCACGGCGGCGGCGATCTGGGTGATCGCCGGGTAGGACGCCAGGTCGCCGAGCAGGAGGTACCCCTGCGGTGCGGGGTCGAGCAGTTCGAAGTCCTGCTCCCCGAACCGGGTGGCGACGAGGGTGTCGCCGGCGGTGCAGTTCTGCGCCCACCAGGACGCCGGGCCCATGGGGTGGTGGATCACGAAGTCCACGGCCAGGGTGCCGGCGACCGGGTCGGCGGCGGCGAAGGTGTAGCCGCGCTGGAACTGCTTCGACCCGCCGTCCGGGTCGGGGAACCAGGCGCGCATCCACGCGGCCGGTGCCTCGCCGTCCGGCGACAGGATCGTGTCGGACCGGAAGTGGACCCGCACCATGGTGCTGGTGCGCCATTCGGTGCCGGTCACGGTCAGGACGTGGTCCTTGGCGCCGAGCCCACGCAGCACGGCCCCCTGGAAACCTCTGCTCACGGTAAAGCCTCCTTCGGGTGAGATGAGGCTTACCGTACCTTACCGGGAGGGGGTACCGGCACCCCTCGCCTTGGTGAGCAGCAGCAGGCCGACGAGCAGCACCACACCGATGCCCAGGATGCCGAAGCGGTCCTCGCCGGTGATGCCGGTGAACAGGGAGAAGGCGGCCGGGGCCATCCAGCTCACGCTGCGTCCGGTGGTGGCGTACAGGCCGAACATCTGGCCTTCGCGTCCCGGCGGGCAGATCCGGGCCAGGTAGGAGCGCGACGCACTCTGCGCGGGGCCGACGAACAGGCACAGCAGCAGCCCGAAGATCCAGAACATCGCCGGGCCGTCCACGAAGAACAGCACGAAGGCGTCCAGCACCAGCAGGATCAGAGACACCATGATCACCGGTTTCGGCCCGACCTTGTCGTCGAGGTAACCACAGGCCAGGGCGCCGATCGCGGAGACCACGTTCGCACCGACTCCGAACAGCAGCACGTCGGCCGGACTGAGCCCGTAGACCGACACCGCGAGCACGGCGCCGAAGGTGAACACGCCGGCCAGCCCGTCGCGGAAGACCGCCGAGGCGATGAGGAACCACACGGCCGAGCGGTCGGTGCGCCACAGTTCGGCGATGTCGCGGAACAGACCGCGGTAGGACTCCGCCACCGAGGAGGTCTGCGCGGTGGGGTCGGGGGTGTTCTCCGGGACCTTGAACATCACCGGGATCGCCGAGGCCAGGAACCACACGGCGGCGATGACGGCGACGACGCGCACGTTCCAGCCGTCCTCGACCGGGACGTTGAACAGGCCACGGGTGTCGCCGTCGCCGGCGATGAAGCCGAGGTAGCAGAACAGCAGCAGGACGATGCCGCCGAAGTAGCCCATCGACCAGCCGAAGCCGGACACCCGGCCCACGTTGGCGCGGGTGGAGACCTGCGAGAGCATGGCGAAGTAGCTGACCTCGGCGAACTCGAAGGTCACGGAGGCCACGGACATGATCACGATGCCGGCCCAGAAGTAGCCGGGGGCGTCGTCGCCGATGCCGACCAGGCTGAACATCAGGCCCACGGTGACAAGCGTCCACACGGTCACGGAGCGGCGCCGGGTGCCGCGGGCGTCGGCGCGGCGTCCCATCACCGGGGCGACCAGGGCGATCGTGACCCCGCCGACGGCCATCGCCCAGCCGTACCAGGTCGCCGGGCTGGTGCCGTCGCCGAACCCGCCCTCGATGGAGCCGCCGACGGAGTCGGTGAGGTAGACGGAGAAGATGAAGGTCACGAGCACGGCGTTGAAGGCCGCCGACCCCCAGTCCCAGAACGCCCAGGCGAGGGTGGGGCCGCGGTAGATCCCGGTGAGCGCGGCGGTGTCGGTCGCGGTGTCGGTCGCGGTGTCGTGCGCGGTGTCGGGGCCGTGGCCGTCGTCGGGTGTCGTGGTCGCCATGCCAACAGACTATTGCCCAGGTGAACATACCGGGGACGCGGGTGTGGCGGGGTACTCTGTCTGTCGATGAATACACGCAGTCGCAGCACCGCCGCCGGGGCGTACGGGGCCCTGGCCGAGCACGTCTCGGCCACCGTGATCGGACGCTACTCCACGTCCTTCTCGCTGGCCACGCGGTTGCTGCCGGCCGGGGTGCGCGACGACATCCGCAACCTCTACGCCGTGGTGCGCATCGCCGACGAGATCGTGGACGGGGCCGCCGGCGTCGCCGGGGCTGCCGGGGGTACAGAAGGCACAGAGCGCACAGACGTGCGCGGCGTGCTCGACGACTACGAGGACCGCGTGCTCGCCGCGCCGGGCCGGGGGTTCCACACCGACCTGGTGCTGCACGCCTGGGCGTGCACCGCACGGCGCTGCGGGATCGACCCCGAGCACATGCGGGCCTTCTTCTCCTCGATGCGCAGCGACCTGGAGCAGGTGGTGCACGACCGTGACAGCCTGGCCCGCTACATCCACGGTTCCGCCGAGGTCATCGGCCTGATGTGCCTCGACATCTTCCTCGCCCACGCCGGGCCGGTGAGCGGGCGGCAGCGCGCCTGGCTGGAGGACGGTGCCGCCGCGCTCGGCGCGTCCTTCCAGAAGGTCAACTTCCTGCGTGACCTCGCCGACGACCGGGACGTCCTCGGGCGGCTGTACCTGCCGGAACTGCAGGACGGCCCGCTGACCGTCGCGGTGCGCGACCGCATCCTCGACGAGGTGGACGCCGGGATCGCCGAGGGGCGTCTCCGCATCCCCGCCCTGCCGTCGGGCTGCCGCGCCGGGGTGGCGTCCGCCGCCGCGCTCTACGCGGAGCTGTCCGCACGCCTGCGTCGTTCCACCCCGGAGCAGATCGTGGGTACCCGCGTGCGCGTGCCCGCCCCGGTGAAGGCCTCGCTCACCGCCCGCGCTCTCGCCGGGTCCGTCGCCGGGTCCGTCGCCGGCTCGGTCGCCGGCTCGGTGACGGGGGCACGTCGGTGAGCGCGCAACGCGCCGTCGTCGTCGGCGCCGGGGTCGCAGGTCTGGCCACCGCCGGGCTGCTGGCACGTCAGGGCTACCAGGTCACCGTGCTGGAACGCGGAGACACCGTCGGCGGGCGCGCCGGCTCGCTCAGCGTCGACGAGGCGCCGGGGTTCCGGTGGGACACCGGCCCGAGCTGGTACCTCATGCCGGAGGCCTTCGACCGGTTCTTCCACCTGATGGGCACCTCCACCGACGAGCAGCTCGACCTCACCGACCTCACCCCCGGCTACCGCCTGCTTCCGGAGGGCCTGGACCCGGTCGACGTACCGGTGGGGGAGGACGCCGTGGCAGCGCTCTTCGAGTCACTGGAGCCCGGTGCCGGTGAGACGGTGCGCGACTACCTGCACGAGGCGGGGGACACCTACCGCATCGCCGTGGAGCGTTTCCTCTACACCGACTTCTCCTCCCCGGCCCCGTTCCTCGCACCGGGTGTGCTGCGCCGGGCGGGGCGTCTGGCACGGTTGCTGACCGGCACGCTGGAGTCGCTGGTGGACGGACGTTTCGCCGACCGCAGGCTGCGCCAGATCCTGTCGTACCCGGCGGTGTTCCTGTCCTCACGTCCGTCACAGACCCCGGCGCTGTACCAGTTGATGAGCTACACCGACCTGGTGCAGGGTGTGAGGTACCCGGTCGGCGGGTTCACCAGCGTGGTCGGGGCGCTGCACCGGCTGGCCGTGGAACACGGCGCGCAGGTCCGCACAGGCGTGGACGTGACGGCGATCGTCACCGACACCGACCGGGCGAACCCGCTGCGTACGGTGCCCGGGCTCGGACGCCTCGGCGCGGCGGTGTCCTCGGCGCGGGCGCGTGGTGTCACGGTCGCCGGCGGGGAGTTCATCCCCGCCGACGTGGTCGTCAGCGCCGCCGACCTGCACCACACCGAGAACGTCCTGCTGCCGCCGGGGTTGCGCACCTACCCGGAGCCGCGGTGGCGGCGGGCGGACCCGGGGGTCGGTGCGGTGGTGGTGATGCTCGGGGTGCGCGGGGCGCTGCCGGAGCTGGCGCACCACACGCTGATCTTCAGCGAGGACTGGACGCCGGACTTCGCCGCCGTCTTCGACGGGGCTGGTACCGGCAAACCCGACTTCTCGCGCTCGGTGTACGTCTCACGTCCCTCGGCGACGGACCCGGACGTGGCGCCGGAGGGCCACGAGAACCTGTTCATCCTGGTCCCGGTGGCCTGCGACCCGACGATGGACGCCGCCACCGTGGAGGCGGTCGCCGATGCGACGGTGCGTCTCGTCGCCGAGCGCGCCGGCGTCCCGGACCTCGCCGAGCGGGTGGTGGTGCGCCGGACGTTGGGGCCGGCGGACTTCGCCACGCGCTACAACTCCTGGCGCGGCTGGGCGTTGGGTCTGGCGCACACGCTGGCGCAGTCGGCGTTCATGCGCGGCACGAACCGGTCACGGGCGGTGGGGAACCTGTACTACGCCGGCTCCACCACGACACCCGGGGTGGGGGTTCCGATGTGCCTGATCAGCGCGGAGAACGCCGTGCGGCGTCTCACGCGGGACTCGAAGGCGAAACCCCGCCCAACTAGAAGCGGTGCAGCATCACGTGGCACCGGCCGCTGGGGTCGAGACCACCGTTGACCTCGCTGTCCACGTAGCCGAGCTTGGCGTACACGTGGCGCGCGCGGTCGTTGCCGAGGTCCACGGCCAGGGAGACGCCGGGGTAGCCGGCCTGACGCGCGACGCGCAGCAGCTCGGCCATCAGTGCGGTACCGCGACCGTGACCGGAGTACTCCGGGCGCACCGCGATGGCGACCTCGGGGAACTCGTCGGCCACGTAGCCGGCACCCGGGTCGTCGGCGGTGAAGGTGCGCAACCACGCGCCGCCCACCGGCGTCCCCGCGTCTGGACCGGTGTCCGTCTCGAGAATCACCCCGCCCTGTTCCGGGGTCCAGCCGTCGACGTAGGCCTCGATCTCAGCCTCGATGCCGTCGCTGACGGGCTGGCTCTCGTCACCCCACTGGTCGGTGAGGATGTAGAGGGCCCGCAGGAACTCCCGGTCGGCCTCGACGGCCGGACGGTAGCGCAGAGCAGTGGTGTCGTTCATCAGTAGATGAAGACCTCGTCGCCCGGGTTCAGGGCGTCGAAGTAGGTGATCGCGTCCTGGGTGTTCAGACGCACGCAGCCGGCGGACAGGGCGTCCAGCGTGCCCTGGTGGAAGGCGTGGCCGTTGTTGGTGAAGTACACGGCGTAGGGCATCGGCGCGTTGTTGAACTCACGGCTGATCTCGTCCTTCACCTTGTACTGCACGGTGAAGTTGCCGCGCGGGGTGTCCTGCCCGGCCATGCCGGGGGACATGCTGACCGGCCCGTAGGACGTGTCGCCGTCCCGCTGCAGCCAGGTGCGCTTGCCGTCGATGTCCACGCACACGCGGGCGGACGCCGGGCAGGGCGTGTTGTCGGTGCTGGCGGCACGCTGCTCGGCGGCGGCGCGGGCCTCGCGCTCGGCGGCGGCGGCAGCGGCGGCGCGGTCCGCGGCGTCCTGCTCGTCCTGACGGTCCTGGACCGCACCCGGGGCGACGAGGTCGGCCAGGTCACGCACGCCCTGCTCGTAGGCGTCGCGGAACTGCTCGGGGACCTTGCCGGCCTGCAGCAGGGCGGCGTCGTGCGCGTCGAGGACGCCGTCGCGGACCATGTCGTTGATCTCGTCCGGCCCGGGCAGCTCGATGTCACCGACCGACGGCAGGTTGGCGGCGCTCGGCGCGGCGACGGCGGGGGCGATGCCCGCGCCGCCGATGCCGATCGCGGCGACGGTGGCGACGCCCAGGGCGGCCACGCGACGACGGAAGGTCCGGGCGGTGCCCGTGGGGCGGGTGTGGTGTGCTGGCTCTCTCCGAATGTTCACGGGCGCTATCCTATCCCCTGGCAACGTAGGTGGGCCACTTTTGCCTGGGTGTGTGTTGGGGCGCGTGCCCGTCCGCGTTCACCGAACGGTTACGGGAGTCGCTAGGGAAGTCACAGGTATTCTGGATGTGCCGAGCATGAAAAATCCGGGAAGCCGGTCCAGACTAGGGAGATATGAACGTGCCTGTGTCGAACAATTCCAGCAACACCAGCGGTGGCGCCCACAGTGCCCACAGCGCTCACGGTGCCCACAGCGCCCACAGTGCCCAGCCGGTGAAGGTCCTCGTCGTCGACGACGAGGCGAACATCGCCGACCTGATCAAGGCGAGGCTGGAGTTCCAGGACTTCGAGGTCCGCACCGCCGCCGACGGGGCCACCGCCCGCGAGATCGCCAAGACCTTCCGTCCGGACGCCTTCATCCTCGACGTCATGATGCCGGGGATGGACGGCTTCACCCTGCTCAACAAGTTGCGCGAGGACGGCCACGAGGCCCCCGTGCTCTTCCTCACCGCCAAGGACGGGGTGGACGACCGCATCCACGGACTGACCATCGGTGCCGACGACTACGTCACCAAGCCCTTCGCCCTGGAGGAGGTCATCACCCGCCTGCGGGTCATCCTGCGCCGGGTGCAGCCCGCCGAGGAGGACGACCCCTCGCTGATCAGCTACGCCGACATCACCCTCAACGACGACATGCACGAGGTCACCAAGGCGGGCAAGGTGGTCGACCTGTCGCCCACCGAGTTCAAGCTGCTGCGCTACCTGCTGGTGAACTCCGAGGTCGTGGTGCCGAAGTCGCGGATCCTCGACGCGGTGTGGGAGTACGACTTCGGCGGCGACGGCAACGTGGTGGAGTCCTACGTCTCCTACCTGCGCCGCAAGATCGACACGAAGGACCCCCGCCTGATCCACACCGTGCGCGGTGTGGGCTACGTGCTGCGGCTGCCGCGTAGCTGATGGCGGTGACGGACAGGATCGCCGGGCGTGCCCGGCGTGCGGGACGCACCTACCCCGGTGTCTTTCTGTCCCACTACCCCCTGAGGTTCTCCCTGGTCCTGGTGATCACGGTGCTCACCGCCCTGGGGCTGGCGGTGTCCGGCACGGTGGTGACCGGGATGATGCAGCGCTTCCTCACCGAGCGCGTCGACGAACAGCTGCAGGACAGCGCCGCGTGGGCGGCGAGCATCACCGAGTCGCCGTGCCAGGAGACCTACCAGTCCCACGACCAGCTGGTGATGCAGCGCCCCCCGTCGAAGATGTACTGGGGGCTGCCGGGTGACGCCTGTCAGACCACCGGCCCGAACAGCGTCAACGACTCACTGCCGGACGTCTCGTCGATCACCGAGTCGACGCGTCCGGTGACGGTGCCGGCGGCGGACAACTCCGCCTCCCAGGCGCCGTGGCGCGCCGCGGCGGTGACGAACGAGGACGGCGGGGTGACCGTCTTCGCCCTGCCGATGGACGGCGAGTCGAAGATCATGGACGGGATGACGACGATGCTGATCGTCATCAGCCTGCTGATCCTGGCATCCGTGACCGCCGCCAGCCTCTTCCTGGTCAGACGCGCCCTGCAGCCGCTCTACCAGGTGGAGCAGACCGCCGGACGCATCGCGCGCGGCCACCTCGACCAGCGTGTGCCCAACTGGTCGCCGAAGACCGAGGTCGGCCGGCTGTCGGTGGCGCTCAACCGGATGCTCGCGCAGATCCAGGGGGCGTTCATCGCGGTGAACGACTCCGAACGCCAGGCCCGTGAGGCCGAGTCGTCGATGCGCCGGTTCATCGGGGACGCCTCCCACGAGCTGCGTACCCCGCTGACCAGCGTGCGCGGCTACGCCGACCTCTACCGCTCGGGTGCGACGAACGACCCGGACATGGTCATCGACCGTATCTCCGCGGAGGCCGGTCGGATGAGCCTGCTGGTCGAGGACCTGCTGACGCTGGTGCGTATGGACGAGGGACGTCCCATGCGTGAGGACCCGGTGGACATGCTGGAGATCTGCCTGTTGGCCGCGGAGAACGCGCGCGTGGGATTCCCGGGACGCACCGTGAGCGTGCGCAACGAGGCACGCTCGGTGCCGGTGACGCTGGGCGACAGCGCCCGGCTGCACCAGGTCGTGGGCAACCTGGTGACCAACGCGATGCGCCACGCCGGGGACGACGCCTCGGTCGTGATGCGGCTGAGCCGTCCGGACGACGACCACCTGTCCGTGGAGGTCATCGACGACGGTGAGGGCATCGCCGCCGAGGACGTCCCGCACCTGTTCGAGCGTTTCTACCGTGCCGACGTGTCGCGTTCCCGCCAGTCCGGCGGATCGGGCCTGGGCCTGTCGATCGTGAAGCGTTTGATCGAGCGGCACAACGGCACGATCACCGTGGAGAGCGAGCTGGGCGAGGGGACGACGTTCCGTATCCTGCTGCCGGTGTGGCGCGACGACGGCGACGACGGTGAGGACGACGACGACCTTGAGGACCTTGAGGACGCCGAAGACATCTCGGAGGAAGAACCGGACCAGGAGCCGGGCGGGGCTTCGGGCCGCGACACCTGGGGCGGCTGACACCGGTCGGCCTAAGCGCCGGGAGCCCCGGGTGGAGCGTCCAGTGCCTCGACGACGAGCGTGCCGACGATGCGGTGGTGGGGGATCACCGCGTGACTGACCCGGGCGTCCGGGAACCGGTCCTGCACGGTGACGAACCGCAGCGGGCCGCGGTGGGCGTCCAACCCGGTCAGCGGGTCGTGTGAGCCCAGCGCGAGGGCCCGGTCGCGCGGGACGATCCGGTCGCCACGGGTGATGACCTGGGTGACCGGCACCGTGGAGCCCACGGTGTGCGCCAGCACCTCGCGCAGCACCGGGGAGCCGGCGAGCTGGTCGGCCAACGCCGGGGAGAACGCCCGGTCCAGGCGGTGCAGGACGCGGTGCTCGGGCGGGCGGAACCACGGGCGCGCCACCCCGCGGAAGTCCGCCGCCAACCCCACGACGTGACGCACCGCGTCGGCGTCGAGCCTGCCGGAGGAGGCCAGCGCCAGCAGCCCGCCCTGGGAGTGCCCGACGAGGTCGACGGGACCGTGGGTCTCGACGATATGGGACACCTGTGCGGTGACCTCCTCGAGGGAGTCGTGTAGACCGCCGGTCCCGCGGTGACCGTAGGACACCGACAGCACCGGGCGTCCCGACTCCCGGAGGGCCGGGACGATGCGCTCGAAGTTCCCCCGGCTGCCGGCGGTGCCGTGCACGAGGACGACAGGACGCAGGGCGGTACTGCCGGTGCCGCCGGTGCCGGCGGTGCCGGCAGTGACGTCCGCGCCGGCCGGAGCGTCCGGAGTGTCCTTCCAGGGGTCGACCGCCTGCGGCAGGCGGTCGAGCAGGCGGCACAGCAGCGGGGGACGTGGTGCGGGCATCCCCCTACTCTGCCACCGGGACGGACGACATGGCGGACGGGGCGTGCGCCCCCGTCAGCTACCGCCGCCGGACCGGGGAGCGGTCCCGGGATGTGACCGCGCCGATGATCGAGCCGGTGATCCAGGCCAGCAGCGGTCCGACCACCGCAGTCAGGCCAAGGGCCAGCCACTGGGAGGAGGTCAGGAAACCGGTGTAGAACTCGGAGTGGCCCAGCACCTCGCGCACCGACTGACTGACCCGGGGGAGGACACCGACGACGACTCCGAACACGGTGCCGGGCAGGGCGATGAACAGGGCCTGTGTGGCGGAGAACCTGCGCAGCAGTCCCGGGCCGGCGCCGATCGCCGTGATGGTCGACATGTCACGCCGTGACTCCGTCGCCGCCAGCATCACCACCAGCAGCACCGTGCCCAGGGTGAGCAACCAGCTCAAGGCGACGGGAATGGTGACCCACATCGCCTGTTCTCCGTCTACTGCAGGCGTGTCAACGGTGACGTTGGGGAAGTTCGTCGGCCAGACTCCCATGGTCGTGCCGGCGGCCGCGAGGAGGGACGGCCGGGAATCGAGGAGGAAGACCTCGCCCTGGTACCGCTGTTCGAGGCTCAATGACTCGGCGGTGTCCGGGCTCAGCGCCACCTGGTCGGCTCCGGTGCCACCCGTGAGACCGGGGATGACGACAGCCGGAATCCGCAGCGTGTCATCCGGGGGTCCAGGGTCCTCGTCGGAGTAGCCGGGTGTGTAGCCGTAGTACGGGTCGTACTCGCGCAGGTCGAGGGGGAGCTCATCTCCCTCGAGAAGCTCCGGGTTCGAGACCACGGCCTTACCCTCGGCGAGGGCGTCGACCGCGGCGCTGACGTCATGGTCCTCGACGCCGGAGAAGGTGGAGTACAGGTTCCCGTCGGTGGCCCGGATGTCCGCCCAGTCGTAGAGCGGGTAGAAGCCGCCCGATTTTCTCCTGTCGTCGAAGCTCAGACTCACGCTGAAGGTGCGGCCGTCGACGGTACGGGACCCGATGTCCGCGAGCGGGTGGTGGGACAGCGCGCCCAGGCGTTCCCCGGCCTGGTCGATCTCGGTGGTGTAGAGCGACTCGTTTCCGCCCTGGTACGTCGACATCACCGCCACGTTGTCGCGGTAGTGCGTCTGGACCTGCGTGTTGTAGGACAACGTGAGCGCGGTGGCGGCGAGGAACGTCGTGCCCGCGATGGCGGCGATGGCCGGCACCGTCCGGTGGTTGTTGCGCAGACTGTCGCGCACCGCCAGCCGACCTGCGGTGGGCAGGATGTTCCCGAGCCGGGACAGCAACCACACGCTCAAACCACTGCTGAGCACGACACCGATGCCCGCGACTGCGATACCGAGCGGGACGAGGTTGTCGGAGGCTGCGATCAGGAACACTCCAGGGATCAGGAACAGCGGGCCGATGAGCATCCGCAGCCGGAAGCCTGACATGCGCTGGCTCCCACCGTCGGCCAGGGCCTGCACGGGGTCCTCCTTCCCCGCGCGGATGGCGGGAACCAGTGCCGACGTCACCCCGCAGACCAGGGCGACGACCGCGGTGAGCGCGGCAGCGACCCAGGACCAGTAGAACCCTCCCGTGCCGTAGAGGGATATCAGTGCGGCGCCGACTCCCACGGACATGGCGAGGCCCAGGACCGTGCCGATCAGCCCGACGATGATGCCCTGGGCCAGCATCGTCAGCCGTAGGTCGCGGGGAGAGGCACCGGTGGCGCTCAACAGGCCCATCGCGCGGCGTTGACGTCGCGCGGAGACGGCGAACACGGGGGTGACCACCGCAGAGACCAGCAGGATCCCGAGAGCGAGGAATCCGAGGAACGTCGCTGCCGTGGCGCCGTCGAGGTAACTCGATCCGTGGCTCGCCTGGTTGTCGACGCTCGGCAGGGAGGGGAGCTCCGCGGCGGAGGACATGACCGCGTCCTCGATCTCGTCGGCGCGCTCAGAGTCGTGCGGCATGTACCAGGTCACGTTCATCGCGGACCGGTTGACCGGGACGTCGTCGGCGTTGACGACGGACCCCTGGTGGTCGGCACCGAGGACGACCGTCAGCTCGGCGCCGTCCACGGTGACGGTGTCACCGTCCTCGGCGTCCAGCAGGAAGGCGGCCTGATTGTTGAGGTGTACGGTGCCGGAATCGACCTCGGGGCCGGTGCCGTCCGCAGAGGGGAGCACGGTGACGGCCGTGAGGTCGACCGTCCTGTCCCCCTTGCTGAACTCGGAGTCCTGGAAGATTCCGGCGGACAGTGAGTCCGTGAGGTCGCCGATGGCGCCGCGGAGCTCCCCGCCCTGGGCGTCCACGGTCTCCATGGTCGTGTCCTGCGCCTCCTCCCTCTCGAACTGCAGTGAACTGGCGCTGCTGATCGGGGAGTTCTGGTAATCACGGTCGTAGCCGAGCGCCATCGAGGCGAACCCGACGATCAGGGACACCGGAAGGGCGAACAGCAGGACGGCGACGACGGTGCGCACCTTGTGGGAGGCGAGGTCGCGCCGGGCGAGGCGGAAGGCCACGCCGGCCCGGGCGGTGGGGGAGGATCTGGTGGTGGAGTTGTTCATGGCAATCACTCCACGATCCGGCCGTCGCGCAGGTGCACGGTACGGTCCGCCCAGGCGGCGAAGCGGGGCTCGTGGGTGACGAGCAGGCCGGCGGCGCCGTCATTCACCCGGTCGCGCAGCAGCGACATCACCGACTCCGCGGTGACCGAGTCCAACGCACCGGTGGGCTCGTCGGCGAGGAAGAGGTGACGGTCGCCGATCAGCGCGCGGGCCACGGCCACGCGCTGCTGCTGGCCACCGGAGATCTCGGACGGGAACCGGTCGGCGGTCTGGGCGAGGTTGATCTCCTCCAACGCCGCGACGGCGGCGGCGCGGGCGTCCTTCCGCTTCGTCCCGTTGAGTTCCAGGGGAAGGGAGACGTTCTCCGCCACGGTGAGGGTGGGGATCAGGTTGTAGTCCTGGAAGACGTAGCCCACGTGGGTGCGGCGGACCTCGGCGCGGGCCTGCGGCGAGAGGTGGGAGACGTCCACCCCGGCGACGAGGACGCGTCCGTCGCTGACGGTGTCCAGCGTGCCGGCCACGTTGAGCAGCGTGGACTTGCCGGAACCGGACGGGCCCATCACGGCGACGAGTTCGCCGGGTTCGATGGTCAGGCTGACCTTGTCGAGTGCGGTGACGGTGGTGGGGCCGTCCTGGTGGAACCTGCTGACCTGGTCGAGGTACAGGGCGGCGGCGTTGGTCGTCGCGTCCTGCGACCGGTTGCCGGAGAGGCGCCGGGGGGACAGGGGTGAGGTGTCGTTGGGGCGTGTCATGGCGTCAGTTCTCCTCGGTAGTGGTGGCGGGCGGCAGTGACTCGACCTGGTCGAGCCAGCGGATCTGGGACTCCATGTCGAAGATCCGGCGCTCCAGCTGCAGCCGGTCGGCCGCGGTGGACGGTGGGACCTCCGCCTTGCTCCTCGTGAGCGTGCGGAGTTCGTCGAGGACGGCGAGACGTTGGTTGTGCAGGACGGAGGCGAAGTCCATGCCGTCCGGCAGGCGGCCGGTGGCGGACGCCGCCATCGCGGTCTTGATCACCAGGTCGTCGCGGTCGTTGGGTGGCGGCAGGATGGGGGAGTGCCACCAGGTGGTCAGCTCGGCGCGGCCGGTGTCGGTGACCGCGTAGACCTCGGTGTGCCGTCCGGACTCGCCGGTGTCGGACCCGGTGGGTTCGACGAGGCCGTCGCGGGTGAGGCGTTGGATCGTCTGGTAGACCTGTCCGACATTGACTGGCCAGGTGGCGCGCGTTCGGTCCTCGAAGTCGGACTTCAGCCGCCCGACGCTGCGGGGTTGCTCGGCCAGCAGGCTGAGCAGGGCGAACTTGATGGACATGATGCGTGTTCCCTTGCTGGAATCGGGGTGCTTACTCGGTAAGTTCCATTGAGGTTACCGGGTAAGTTACCGAGTAAGCAAGGGGGCGGGCACCGCCGGTCCACGGCGAGTGCGTTCCCCTGTGCCCCCCGCGCGACCTCAGTCGCGCAGCCCCTCCTCCAGGATCTTCACCACCAGCTCCTGGACCTCCGGGTGCGCGGGCATCTCGTCGTGGCGCACCCGGCTGACCCCCTGGTCCTGCAGGAACGCATTCCACACCCGTGCCGGACCGCCGGGGCCGTCACCCGAGTCCGGCTCCAGGAACGCGGTCTCGTAGGGGACCACGGTGGTGTCGTTGCGGGTGGCCAGGCACGAGTACCGGATCCCCGGGCGGGTCTCCGGCGCGGTCGTCATCGTGTCGATCAGCGGGGAACCCACCACCTGCTGCAGCCCCGCCGGCCCCATCATCTTGCTGATCACCGCCTCTGCCACACGCACGGTCGTCTCGCTGGCGGTGATCACCGAGGCCATCAGTCCGCGGACCGTGGTGCCGTGGTGCGGGGAGGAGAGCGTGACCAGGTGGTGGACCCGGTCGGCGCCACCCATCTCGTTGATCCAGTAGCGGGCGAGCAGCCCGCCCTGGGAGTGACCGACGATGTCGATCTTCTCCGCCCCGGTGGCGGCGAAGACCTGGTCGATGTAGGCGGCGATGTCCTTCGCCGAGGTGATCACGTCCTGCGTGCCGTGCACGCCGTAGTCCGGCGCGAACACCACCCACCCCTTGTCACGCAGCGAGACCACGAGGTTCTGCCACGCGTTCTTCGACGAGATCGTGCCGTGCAGCAGCACCACCGGGTACGGGTGCTCCTCGGTGGGGCGGGCGTGCCAGAGGTCGTCGACGAAACCCACCGTGTACTGGCGCGCGCCGATCGGCAGGGTGGTCGACCCGCCGGGCAGCTGCGGGGTGCGTGGCAGCAGCCGGGAGGGGAACTCCAGGGTGTTGCGCACCCCGTCGGTGAACTGGGAGAGCTGGTTGAGCAACGTCTTTCCCGGCGCCTCGAGGAACTGGCTCTGCTGCGCCTGCTGGGCCTCGTCCTCGGCCTCGGCGATCGCCTTGGCGATGGCCTCGATCTCGTCCTCCATCAGCCCGCGCTGACGTCCGAACCGGTGGTGACGCCGCGTGCCCGCAGTCCCGCACGGATCTTCTCCGCCGCCTCGTCCATCTTGTCGGCGTCGGTGTCGCCCATGCCCAGGGCGTTGGACAGGTCGTAGCCGGACATGTCGGAGGCCGGGAACACGTGGATGTGGGCGTGGGGCACCTCGAAGCCGGCGATGAGGTAGCCGGCGCGCGGCGCGTCGAAGGTGTCCACGATCGCCGCACCCACGTGCTGGGCGACCTCGTTGAGGTGGGCCCACAGCCCGGGCTCCAGGTCGGTCCACCGGTCGACCTCCTCCACCGGCACGACCAGGGTGTGGCCGTAGGCCACGGGCTCGATGGTGAGGAACGCCGCCACGGTCTCGTCACGGTAGACGAACCGGCCGGGGAGGTCGCCGGAGATGATGCTGCTGAATACGGAAGCCATGGCGTCGATCGTAGCGGCTAAACTGGTCAGCCATGCGCACACTCGTCATCGGCAACGGAGCCCGCGAACACGCCCTGGCCTATTCACTGTCCACCGACCCCGAGGTCAGCGAGGTGCACGTCGCACCCGGTAACCCCGGCCTCGCCGGGGTCGCCACGCTGCACCCCGGCCTCAAGGCCGACGACGGGGAGGCCGTCGTCTCCCTCGCCCGGGAGCTCGCCGCGGACCTGGTCGTCGTCGGCCCGGAGATCCCCCTGGTCGCCGGCGTCGGAGACGCCCTGCGTGAGGCCGGTTTCCCGGTCTTCGGCCCCTCGGCCGCCGCCGCCCGTATCGAGGGCTCGAAGGCGTTCGCCAAGGAGATCATGGCGTCCGCCGGCGTGAAGACCGCCCACGCGGAGTCCGTCCTGCCGGGCGCCTCGTCCGACGAGATCGCCGCGGCCGTCGACCGTTTCGGCCCGACGTGGGTCGTGAAGGACGACGGGCTGGCCGGCGGCAAGGGTGTCGTGGTCACCCCCGATCGGGAGGAGGCGCTCGAGCACGTGCGCCACGTCCACGCCGCCGGCAACCCGGTGCTGCTGGAGAGTTTCCTCGACGGGCCGGAGGTGTCGCTGTTCTGTCTGGTGGACGGGGAGACCGTGGTCCCGCTGCTGCCCGCGCAGGACCACAAGCGCGTCGGCGACGACGACGAAGGTCCGAACACCGGCGGCATGGGCGCCTACACACCGCTGCCGTGGCTGCCGCAGGACGGTGTGCAGACCATCGTCGACGAGGTCGTCGCCCCCGTCGCCGCGCAGATGGTGAAGGAGGGCTGCCCGTTCTCCGGCCTGCTCTACGCCGGCCTGGCCTGGGGGGCCGACGGCCCCGCCGTGGTCGAGTTCAACTGCCGCTTCGGCGACCCGGAGACCCAGGCCGTCCTCGACCTGCTGACCACCCCACTCGGCGGCGTGCTCAATGCGGTCGCCACCGGCACCCTCGCCGAGCTGCCCGCCCTGCAGTGGAAGGACGGCTACGCGGTCACCGTCGTGCTCGCCGCGGAGAACTACCCGGGCACCCCGGTCACCGGGGTGGAGATCTCCGGTGCCGCCGCGGGCGACGAGGCGCGCGGCATCCGCGCCGCCGGTGTCGCCGCAGGGCAGGACGGGACGTTGGTCTCCGCCGGTGGCCGCGTCCTGAACGTCATCGGCACCGGTGCGACGCTGGAAGACGCCCGCGCCGCCGCCTACGCCGAACTGGACAAGGTCTCGCTGCCCGGCGGGCACTTCCGCACCGACATCGGCCTCGCCGCGGTCGAGGGGCGCATCGCGGTGCCGGGGCGGTAGCCGGGGCAGTAACCGGGCACTGATCTGTGAGGGACGAGCGGATAGTCTGGACGGATGATCAACAGAACTCTCCGCCGCACCTGCGCGGCCGTCACCACGGCAGGTCTGCTGTTCGGTGCGTCCGCGTGCTCGTCCGACAGTGAGTCCGACTCCGGTGACGCCACGTCGGGCGACCCGGCGGACATGATGCTCACCGACTCCGACACCCCCGCCGGCTGGGAGTGGAGCGACGCGGCCGAGGTCTTCGAGGACGGCAACGACGACGACATGTCCGAACTGCTGGACGCCGCCAACGCCGTGGTCACCGACCCCGAGCAGTGCGCGTCCATCGCCCCGTCCGTGGTCTCGATGCTCGCTCAGCTCTACGACAACCCCGACACCACGGCCGCGGCCGGGTTCCTCCCGCAGGCGGACTCGGACCCCGGTGTGGTCAACGCGATGGTCTCCACCGACCCGGAGAACACCGGGATGGCGTTGCCGGACGACCTGTCGGAGTGCGAGTCCTTCACACAGCGTTCGGAGCTGGAACCGGAGCGCCCGACGGTGAACTTCCGGGCGGACGCCACCGACGCCGAGATCCTCGGCGCCGAGAACGTCCACGTCATCACCGTGGTCAACGACGCGGACTCGGAGCAGGGCGACAACCCGCTCTCGGTGGTCGTCGGCACCGTCGACGGGGTGGCCTTTCGCGTCGACGCCAGCGGCATCGACGAACCCCAGATCCTCATGGACCTCGCCGACCGCCAGGTCGACCGGATCCGCGGCACCGACCCGGACGCGCGGTGACCGATGCCTGAAGGTCATGTGATCCACCGGCTCGCCGACGAACTCACCACCCGCTTCGCCGGACGGCCCGTCAACGTCTCCTCCCCGCAGGGACGGTTCGCCACCGAGGCCGCCGCGCTCGACGGCCGTCTCTTCGCCGGCGCCGAGGCATGGGGGAAGCACCTCTTCCTGCACTTCGGCGACCCCTCCGCGCCGGACGCCCGGATCATCCACATCCACCTCGGCCTGATCGGGACCTTCACCCTGGAACCCTTCGCCGCACCCCGCGGCCAGGTGCGCCTGCGTATCGACGACGGGGACGTCGCCGCCGACCTGCGTGGCCCGCAGCGGTGCGTCGTCGTCGGACCGGCGGAGGAGGACGCCGCGCTGGCGAAGCTCGGCGTCGACCCGTTGCGTCCCGTCGACGGGACGACGCCGGACGCCGTCCTGAACGAGGAGAAGCGCCAGCGCGCGTTCGCGCGCACGCGGCGCTCCTCGAAACCGATCGGCGCGCTGCTGATGGACCAGTCGATGTACGCCGGGGTGGGCAGCATCTACCGCACCGAGGCGTTGTTCCGCGCCGGCATCGACCCCACGCTGCCGGGGTCGTCGCTGACCGGGGGCGAGCTCTCGGACATCTGGGACGACATGGTCGTGCTCATGGACTACGGCCTCGAACACGGCCGGATCGACACGGTGCGTGACGAGCACACCCCGGAGGCGATGGGGCGCGAGCCGCGCAAGGACGACCACGGCGGCGAGGTGTACGTCTACCGTCGCGCCGGCCTGCCGTGCCTGGTGTGCGGCACGCCGGTGGAGCTGGGGGAGATGGCCGCGCGCAAGATCTACTGGTGCCCGGTATGCCAGGCGGGGCGTTGACGGGTCCGATTGAGCTGGATTACTCGCCGTCGACGTCGAAGATGTCGGCGACGTCGGTGAGGATGTGGTCGGCGCCGATCGGACTGACCGAGGTCATCCAGGTCCCCTCGTCGACGTCGACCTTGCGTCCGGCGAAGGCCTTCCAGGTGGCGGTGTCGAGGACGGCATCCGAGATCGCCGCCCATTCGGCGGCCTTCGCGGTGCCCTCCTCGGGTACCGCGACAAGAAGGAGGTCGGCCTCGGCCTGGTCCAGGTTCTCCCGCGAGACCACGTACATCCCGTAGTCCTGACCGGGGTAGCCGGACTCCTGGTTGGCAGGACGGGGCAGGTCGACCATCGCCAGGACCGAGCCGGAGAACGTGTCCTCGCCGTACAGCCTGATCGTGTTCTCGTCCTTGATCCGCACCACGCTGACGTCCGGCACGCCGTCGCCGTCGCCGTCGCTGGCGGCGTCGCGGACGCGCTCGCCGATGCGTCCTGCGCGCTCGCCGATCGCGTCGAGCCGGTCACGTGCCTCCTCGGCCTTTCCGAGGGCCTCGCCGGTGAGCAGGTAGTTCTCCTGCCAGGTGTCGCCGGTGTCCTCGCTGAAGACGGTGGGGGCGATCTCCTCCAGCTGGTCGTAGTACTCGGCGTGCCGGACGTCGGACGACAGGATGAGGTCCGGGTCCAACGCGGCGATCTTCTCCAGCTGCGGTTCGGAGATGTCACCGACCGACTCCACGTCCGCCGCGCGTGCCGCCTGCTCGTCGTCGAGGTAGGACGGAACCAGGTCGGCGCCGATGTCGGAGACGCCGACGACCGTTCCACCGAGGTCCACCGCGTAGTCCAGGAAGGCGTTGTCCAGGGCGATGATGCGCTGCGGGGCCTGTTCGATCTCCGTCGTGCCGCGGAAGTGGTCCACGGTGAGGGGGAAGGCTTCCGAGGAGGCTGCTCGGGTATCTGTGCTGGTGCTGGCGCTGTCGGCGGCGTCAGAGGAACAGGAGGTCAGGGCCAGGCCGGCGATAAGGGCCGGGATCAGGGCTGCGCTGCACGCGCGGATCGTTTTCACGGGTTAAGGATAGCGTCACTTGACTAGCCAACGGCGGTGTTCCCGTAAGAACGCAAGCCGATTCTGTCGGCCGGGAACAACGGACATGACAGAATCGGCCCCAGTTGCTCCGCGAGGGTGTGGTTGCGGCGTCTCTTCCGCACCGCGGGTGTGGGATACTGGTTGCCGTGGCTGACAAAAAGAAGATCTCGAATGTCCTGGCGAACCGCTACGCCTCCGCTGAACTCACCGGCATCTGGAGCCCGGAGGACAAGATCCTCATGGAACGCCGCCTGTGGATCGCGGTGATGAAGGCGCAGAAGAACCTCGGTGTCGACATCGACGGTGCGGCGATCGCCGACTACGAGCGGGTCATCGGCACCATCGACCTGGCGTCCATCGCCGAGCGGGAGAAGGTCACCCGCCACGACGTGAAGGCACGCATCGAGGAGTTCAACGCCCTGGCCGGGCACGAGGACATCCACAAGGGCATGACCAGCCGGGACCTCACCGAGAACGTCGAACAGCTGCAGATCCACCGGTCGCTGACCATCGCCCGCGACAAGGCCATCGCCGTGCTCGCGCAGATCGGACGTCACGCAGGCGCCTACAAGTCCCTGGTCATGGCCGGACGCTCGCACAACGTCGCGGCGCAGGCCACCACGCTGGGCAAGCGCTTCGCCTCCGCCGCCGACGAGCTCATGGTCGGCATCGAGCGCATCGAGAACCTGCTGGACCGTTACCCGCTGCGCGGCGTGAAGGGCCCGATGGGCACCAGCCAGGACATGCTCGACCTGCTCGGCGGGGACGCCGCCAAGCTGGCGGCCCTGGAACGCACCATCGCCGACGAGCTCGGCTTCGCCCGCATCTTCGACTCCGTCGGCCAGGTCTACCCCCGCTCCCTCGACTTCGACGCCCTCTCCGCCCTGGTGGAGCTGGGTGCCTCGATGTCGTCGCTGTCGATGACGATCCGTCTGATGGCCGGCAACGAGACCGTCACGGAGGGCTTCAAGGAGGGGCAGGTCGGATCCTCGGCGATGCCGCACAAGATGAACGCGCGCTCGTGTGAGCGAGTCGGCGGCCTGCAGATTATCCTGCGCGGCTACATGACGATGGCCTCCGACCTCGCCGGCTCGCAGTGGAACGAGGGCGACGTGTTCTGCTCGGTGGTGCGCCGCGTGGCTCTGCCGGACGCCTTCTTCGCCTTCGACGGCATGTGCGAGACCTTCCTCACCGTCCTCGACGAGTTCGGCGCCTTCCCCGCGATGATCGACCGTGAGCTGGAGCGTTACCTGCCGTTCCTGGCCACGACCCGCATCCTCATGGCCGCCGTCCGTGCCGGCGTGGGTCGCGAGACCGCCCACGAGGTCATCAAGGAGAACGCGGTGGCCGTGGCGCTGAACATGCGCGAGAACGGTGGAGACCAGGATCTGGTCCAGCGTCTCGCCGCCGATGCGCGTCTGCCGTTGGACGAGGACGCGTTGGACGCTGCGCTCGCCGACCGGCACGCCTTCATCGGCGCGGCCGAGGACCAGGTCGCCCGCGTTCTTGCCCGGGTCAACGCGCTGGTGTCGGCCCACCCGACCGCCGCGGCGTACCGGCCGGACGAGATCCTCTAGAGCGCGAGAACGTCGAGCAGCAGCCACGCCCCGAAGCCGGTGAGCAGGATCCCGGAGAACGCCGTCACCACGGTGTTCAGGCGGGGCCGCCCGGTGAGCACGCTGCGTGCGAAGACCGCCACGATGAAGTAGACCACCAGCACCTCGGCGATGAAGATGCTCCCGAGCAGCCCGGTCTGTGCCGCGGAATTCCATCCGTCCGGCGTGAGGTACTGGGGCAGGAGGGCGAGCAGCAGCATCATCGCCTTCGGGTTGATGCCGCTGACTCCCATGCCGCGCAGGTACAGGCTCAGGTCGGTGGTACCGGCGGAGGACGCGGGGGACGCCCCGCCCGGGGCGTCCGTCACTGCGCTGCCGCCGGCGCGCAGGCTCAGCAGCGTGCTCACACCCAGGTAGGTGATGTAGCAGGCGCCGACGAGGGTGAGCACGCTGAGGACGTCCGGATGCGAGGACACCAGCGCGCCGACGCCCACGGCGACGACGGCGACGAGCAGGACGTAGCCGCTGGCGAGCCCGAGTACGGGCGGGGCCACCGACTTACCGCGGGGGCCGGCGCTGATGACGTAGGCCCAGTCCGCACCGGGCATCATCGTCAGGAGGGCGGCGGTGGCGGCGAACTGCAGGACTAGTGAGGCTTCCATGTGGTGAAAGCTTATTGCAGGTCGGCTGAAATGTGTTTCGAAGTTTCGGCGTTCAACCGCGCTGCTGTGGGATAATCTTCGGCATGGATGCCGTAGACCGAAAAATTATCTCATTGCTTCAGCAGGACGGGAGGATGAGCGTCACCGACCTCGCCGAGCAGGCGCGGTTGAGTGTGTCGACCTGCCACCGTCGCCTGCGCGACCTGGAGGGCAGCGGGGTGATCCGCGGCTACCACGCCGCGGTCGACCCGGAAGCCCTCGGACTGACCTTCGAGGCGCTGGTCATGGTGACGATGGGGCGGACGGACCAGGCCACGGTCGCCGCCTTCGAGGAGGCCGTCGCGCGCGAACCGGCCATCGTCTCCGTGGAACGGTTGTTCGGGGAGACCGACTTCATCCTGCGTACGCTCACCCGGGACCTCGCCGGCTACCAGGAGCTCTACGACGCGGTGCTCGGCACCCTCCCGGGTGTCGAGCGGTTGAACTCCACCATGGTGATGAAGCGCGTCGTGGACGGGACCAGGGGTCCTACTCCACGGTGACGAGGAGGTCGCCGCCCTCGACCTTCGTCGGCTGGCTCATCACCACGCGGGTGACCTTGCCGGCCACCGGGGCGGTGATCGTGGCCTCCATCTTCATCGCCTCGATCACCGCGACCGCGTCGCCGGCCTCCACCGAGTCGCCGACGGAGGCGTTGACGGTGACCACACCGGCGAAGGGTGCGGCGACGTGGCCGTCGACGCTCGGGTCGGCCTTCTCCGCGGCGGCGGTGACCGACTCCACCGAGCGGTCACGCACCCGCATCGGACGGATCTGCCCGTTGACGGTGCACACCACCTGGCGCATGCCCTTGTCGTCGGGCTCGCCGACGGCGTCGAGGCGCACCACCATCGGCGGATTGTTGTTGATGCGCACCACGGTCTCCTCGCCCTCGACGAGGCCGTAGAGGAACTGGCGGTCGGTGAGGATCGACACGTCACCGAAGGTGCGCTTGTGCTCGGCGAAGCCCTTGGCCTCCTTGGTGAACAGCAGGCGGCTCAGCGCGCCACGGCGCTGGTCGGACGTCCCGGCGTCGAGCAGTGCGGCCTCGTCGTCGGGCACCTCGACGGTGCGTGAGGCGGTGTCGCCGCGTCCCTCCAGCGCGCGGGTACGCAGCGGTTCGGGCCACCCGCCGGGCGGGGTGCCCAGCTCGCCGCGCAGGAAGGCGATCACGGAGGCGGGGATGTCGTAGCGCTGCGGGTCGGCGGCGAAGTCGGCCACCGACACCCCGGCACCGACGAGGTGCAGGGCCAGGTCGCCGACGACCTTGGACGAGGGGGTGACCTTGGTGGGCCGGCCGAGCAGGTCGTTGACCTCGGCGTAGGCGTCCTCGATGAGTTCGAAGCGATCGCCCAGGCCCAGCGCGGTTGCCTGGGTGCGCAGGTTGGACAGCTGACCGCCGGGGATCTCGTGGGTGTACACCCGTCCGGTCGGGCCGGCGAGTCCGGACTCGAAGGGGGCGTAGACCGCGCGCACGGCTTCCCAGTAGGGCTCCAGCGAGTTCACCGCGTCCAGCGAGATGCCGGTGTCGCGCGGGGAGTGGGCCATCGCCGCGACGATCGCCGACAGGGAGGGCTGTGAGGTGGTGCCGGCCATGGAGGCGGCGGCACCGTCGACGGCGTCGACGCCGGCGTGGGCGGCGGCGAGGTAGGTCGCCAGCTGGCCACCGGCGGTGTCGTGGGTGTGGAGGTGCACCGGCAGGTCGAAGTTCTTGCGCAGCGCGGTGACCAGGGTGTGCGCGGCGGTGGGGCGCAGCAGCCCGGCCATGTCCTTGATCGCCAGCACGTGTGCGCCGGAGTCCACGATCTTCTCGGCCAGGCGCAGGTAGTAGTCCAGGGTGTAGAGGTCCTCGGACGGGTCGGCGAGGTCACCGGAGTAGGCCATGGCGACCTCGGCGACGGCGGTGTCCGTGTCCAGGACCGCGTCGATGGCGGTGCGCATCTGGTCGATGTCGTTGAGCGCGTCGAAGATGCGGAAGATGTCCACCCCGCCAGCGGCGGCCTCGGCGACGAAGGAGCGGCACACCGAGTCCGGGTAGGGGGTGTAGCCCACGGTGTTGCGCCCGCGCAGCAGCATCTGGATGTTGGTGTTGGGCATCGCGGCGCGCAGCTTGTCGAGGCGTTCCCAGGGGTCCTCGTGCAGGAACTGCATCGCCACGTCGAAGGTGGCCCCGCCCCAGGCCTCCACACTGAGCAGTTCGGGGGTCAGCTGGGCGACGGCCTCGGCGGCGTCGACCAGCGGGTTGGTGCGCACCCGGGTGGCCAGCAGCGACTGGTGGGCGTCGCGGAAGGTGGTGTCGGTGACACCCAGGGCGTCGGCGTCGCGCAGCTGGCGGGCGAAGCCGGTGGGGCCGAGCTCGAGCAGCCGGTCGCGCGAGCCGGTCGGCAGGGCGATCTCAGAGTCGTTGCCGTTGCCGGTGGCGGTGGTGAGTTCGGGCAGCTTGCGGCGGGGCACGACCTCGGTCGGACGCGGCCCGTTGGGCTGGTTCACGGTGACGTCGGCGAGGTAGTCCAGGAGGCGTCCGGCCTCGTCGTCGGCCGGCGGGGCGGTGAGCAGGTGCGGGTGCTCGGCGATGAAGGACGTGGCGATGCGGTGGTGGCGGAAGTCGTCCTCACGCAGCAGCGCGCGCAGGAAGCCGATGTTGGTGGCCACCCCGGAGACGGTGAACTCCGCCAGGGCGCGCTGGGCGCGTGCCACGGCCTGGGCGAAGTCGGCTCCGCGGCAGGTCATCTTCACCAGCATCGAGTCGAAGTGCGCGGAGATCTCGCCGCCCAGTGAGGCCGCGCCGTCGAGGCGCACCCCGGCGCCGCCCGGGGAGCGGTAGGCGGTGATGGTGCCGGTGTCGGGCCGGAAACCGTTGGACGGGTCCTCGGTGGTGATGCGGCACTGCAGTGCCGCCCCGCGGGTGACGATGTCCTCCTGGCGCAGGCCCAGGTCTTCCAGGGTCGCGCCGGCGGCGATCTGGATCTGGGACTTGACCAGGTCGATCTGGGTGACTTCCTCGGTGACGGTGTGCTCGACCTGGATGCGCGGGTTCATCTCGATGAACACGTGGTTGCCGGCCTCGTCGACGAGGAACTCCACGGTGCCGGCACCGCGGTAGTTGATCGACTCGCAGAAACGTACGGCGTCGGCGCAGATCTTCTCGCGCAGCGCCGGGTCCAGGTGCTGGGCCGGGGCGATCTCGACGACCTTCTGGTGGCGACGCTGCAGCGAGCAGTCACGCTCGTAGAGGTGCACCACGTTGCCGGTGCCGTCGCCGAGGATCTGGACCTCGATGTGCTGCGGGTTGATCACGGCGCGTTCGATGTAGACCCGGGCGTCGCCGAAGGCGGCCTCGGCCTCGCGTGAGGCCTCGGCGGCGCGGTCGGCGAGCTCGTCGGGGGAGCCGACGAAGCGCATGCCGCGTCCTCCACCGCCGGCGACGGCCTTGACGAACAGCGGGTAGGTGCGGCCCTCGGCGAAGGAGACGAGTTCGTCGATGTCGGCGCTGGGTGCGGAGTCGTCGAGGATCGGCAGGCCGGCCTTCTCGGCGGCCTCCACGGCGGCGGACTTGTCGCCGGTGAGGTCGAGGGTCTCGGGGTCCGGGCCGATGAAGGTCAGGCCGGCCTCGGCGGCGCGGCGGGCGAGGGTGGCGTTCTCGGAGAGGAAACCGTAGCCGGGGTAGATCGCGTCGGCGCCGGTGTCGAGGGCGGCGCGGATGACTTCGTCGATGTTGAGGTAGGCCTTGACCGGTGAGTCGTCGGTGCCGATGCGCACCGCTTCGGAGGCGAAGGAGCGGTGGAAGGAGTTCCGGTCCTCGCGGGGGTAGACCGCCACGGTGGTGGCGCCGGTCTCGAATGCGGCGCGGAAGGCACGCACCGCGATCTCGCCGCGGTTGGCGACGAGGATCTTGGAGAACGAGTGCGGGCTGGCGTCGGCGAGGGTCGTGGAGTCGGCCATGTGAGGCGTCCTTTCCGAAGGGGGCTGGTGGGGCAAGTCGGTACTGTGTGGTCAGACCAGACCTAAAGAATACTGGTGATCTACGCCACTGTCGAGAGGGCAGGGGGAGTACGCGACGCGCCCGCGGCGACGGTGGGGACCGTCGGCGCGGGCGCGTGCGGGAGGCGGAGAGCAGGTCAGGCGCGGATGTTCTCCTCGACCGAGCGCTGCTGTTCGCCGTCGTAGGCACTGAGCGGACGGATCAGGGCGTTGGACTCGTTCTGCTCCACGATGTGGGCGGTCCAGCCGACGACCCGGGCCATCACGAAGATGGGCGTGAAGAACGGGATGTCGATGCCGAGCATGTAGTAGGTCGGCCCGGCGGGGAAGTCCAGGTTCGGCAGGATGCCGGTGCGCTTCTCCATCGCGGCCTGCATGTTGTCGTACATCTGGACCCACTTGTCACCGTCGTGGTTCGCGGCGGTGCGGCGCATCGCAGCCTCCATCGACGGCACACGCGAGTCACCCTTCTTGTACACGCGGTGGCCGAAGCCCATGATCTTCTGCTTGTTGTCGGCCTTGTCCAGCACCCACGCCTCGGCCTCCGCGGGGTCGTCGACCTCGAGGAAGTTGTGCATCACGGCCTCGTTCGCCCCACCGTGCAGCGCGCCCTTGAGCGCGCCGATGGCACCGGTGACCGCGGAGTAGACGTCCGCGGTGGTGGAGGTGATCACCCGTCCGGTGAAGGTGGAGGCGTTGAAGGAGTGCTCCGCGTACAGGATCAGCGACTGGTCGAACGCCTTGACGTCGTCCATGTTGTTGGCCGGGGAGTCCGGCCCGTCGCCGAAGCACATGTACAGGAAGTTCGACGCGATCCCACGGGTCCGCGACGGCGGGATGAACTCCAGGCCGCGACGCCGGCGCATGTCGTAGGCGATGATCGCCGGCAGCTTCGCCAGCAGGCTCACCCCGGTGCGGCGCACCGTGTCGGAACTGTTGTCCTCGTTGGTCACGTCCTGCGTGCCCAGCCAGCTCACCGCCGTGCGGACGACGTCCATGGGGTGGGCGGTCTTCGGCAGGGAGGCGATGAGGTCCAGCAGGCCACGGGTGACCGGACGCAGGGCGCGCTCGCGCTGCCCGAACTCCTGGTACTCGCGCCAGGTCGGCAGCTCCTTGTTCCACAGCAGGTAGGCGACGTCCTCGAAGCTGCAGTGCTCCACGAGCTCCTGGACGGGGTAGCCGCGGTACGTCAGGGAGTTGGTCTCCGGGACGACCTTGGACACGGCGGTGTAGTCGACGACCACACCGTTGAGGCCCTTGCGGATCTCCTGGGTGGTGTCTGCGTTCTTCTCGCTCATCGGGAAAGTCCTTTCGGGTGGTGCGGTGGTGGGGTGGTGTCAGGCCTCGTCGGGACGGGTGTAGGTGAACACGTCGTTGTCGAAGGCGTTGTACTCCTCGTAGCGCAGCAGTTCGTACAGGCGGGAGCGGTGCTGCATCCGGTCGACCCAGTCGGCCTGGGTGCCGGTCTCGGCGATGTCGGACAGGGCGGCCTCGACCTGCCCCATCGCGATGCGCAGCGTGGTGACCGGGTAGATCACCGCGTTGTAGCCGATGTCCTGCAACGTCTGTGCGCTGAGCAGCTCGGTCTTGCCGAACTCGGTCATGTTCGCCAGCAGGGGGGTGTCGACCGCGGCGCGGAACTTCTCGAAGTCCGCCGGGGTGTGCAGCGCCTCGGTGAAGATGAGGTCGGCACCGGCGTCGGCGTAGGCCTTCGCCCGCTCGATGGCGGAGTCGATGCCCTCGACACCGGCGGCGTCGGTCCGCGCACAGATCACGAAGGAGTCGTCGCGACGCTCGTTGACCGCGGCGGTGATCCGGCGCAGCATCAGTTCGGTCGGCACGACCTCCTTGCCGTCGAGGTGACCGCAGCGCTTGGGGTTGACCTGGTCCTCCAGGTGGCAGCCGGCGACGCCGGCGTCCTCCAGCTCGCTGACGGTGCGGGCGGCGGACATCGGCTCGCCGAAGCCGGTGTCGGCGTCCACCAGGACGGGCAGGTCGGTGGAGCGGGCGATCTGGCGGGAGCGTCCGGCGACCTCGGTCAGCGTCGTCAGGCCGATGTCCGGCAGCGCCAGGTCAGCGGCGACGACCGCGCCGGAGACGTACACGCCGTCGAGGCCGGCTTCCTGGATCGCACGGGCCACCAGCGGGGAGAACGCCCCGGGGATGCGCTGGATCGTGCCGGACGTCAGCCCCGCCCGGAACTTCTCCCGACGCTCGGTGGGGGTGACGTTGCTCGAGAACAGGCCCGGCACCTAGAACAGCCCCTCGGTGATCTTCGGCGCGCGGGCGAGCACGTCCTCGGAGAAGGTGACGGTGAGCTGGTTGAGGTCACCGGCGCCGAGCTCCAGGGTGTTCGTCGCGGCCTCGAGGAAGCGGTCCTGCTCCTTCTCGTCGACCAGGCCCTCGGCCAGGGTGCGGAACTTGCCGATGTACTGCTCACGGGTGAACGGGTGAGCACCCAGCGGGTGGGCGTCGGCGACGGCCAGCTCGTCCTCCAGGACGCTGCCGTCCTTCAGGGTGATCACGGCCTTCGCACCGAAGGCCTTCTCGGCCGGGTCGGTGGAGTGGTAGCGGCGCGTCCACTCCGGGTCCTCCACGGTGGAGATCTTGTTCCACAGCTCGATGGTCTCGGCGCGGCGCGCGCGCTCCGGGGAGTAGCTGTGCTCGTGGTGCCAGTCGCCGTCCTCCAGCGCCACGGCGAAGATGTACATCACCGAGTGGTCGAGGGTCTCGCGGGAAGCGTCCGGGTCGAACTTCTGCGGGTCGTTCGCACCGGTGCCGATCACGTAGTGGGTGTGGTGGCTGGTGTGCAGGACGATGGACTCGACCTGCGACGGGTCCACGCCCTGCTCGCGCAGCTGCGCGCCCATGCGGCGGGCCAGGTCGATCGGCGCCTGGGACTGGTACTCCGCGGAGTGCTGCTTGGTGTAGGTGTCCAGGATGCCGCGCTTCTCCTCGCCGGCGCCGGGCAGCGGCACGGTGTAGTCGGCGTCCTTGCCGTCCAGCATCCAGGCGATGAAGCCGTCCTCGCCCTCCCAGATGGGGGACGGGGCACCCTCGCCGCGCATCGCACGGTCGACGGACTCGATGGCCATCTTGCCGGCGAAGGCCGGGGCGAAGGCCTTCCAGGAGCTGATCAGGCCCTTGCGGGACTGACGGGTGGCGGTGGTGGTGTGCAGCGCCTGGCCGATGGCCTGGTAGATCGTCTCGGTGTCGAGCTTCAGCAGCGTGCCGATACCCGCGGCCACGGACGGGCCGAGGTGGGCGACGTGGTCGATCTTGTGCTCGTGCAGGCAGATGCCCTTGACCAGGTCGACCTGGATCTCGTAGCCGGTGACGATGCCGCGCACCAGCTCCGCACCGGACAGGCCCTTGTGCTGGGCCGTGGCCAGGATCGGCGGGATGTTGTCCCCCGGGTGGGAGTACTCCGCGGCGAGGAAGGTGTCGTGGAAGTCCAGCTCACGCACCGCGGTGCCGTTGGCCAGGGCCGCCCACTCCGGGGAGTAGGTGCCGGGCACGCCGAAGACGGTGGAGCCGGGGGAGTAGGGGTGGCTCAGCGCCTGGGAGCGCGCGGTCGACGGCGGGCGACGCAGCACGGAGGCCACGGCGACGGAGGCGTTGTCGATGATGCGGTTGACCGCCATGTCGGCGGAGTCCTGCGGGACGGCCACCGGGTCGGCCGCGACTTCGGCGACCTTCCAGGCCAGGTGCTCCTTCTTCGGGAACTCTTCAGCGGAAGGGTGGACGCGGACGGTGTGCTTCTCCACGGGGTGGGGCTCCTAGAGGCTCTCGGTGTGAGACGTGCCGACCGACCCAGGGCGTGCTGTGACTGCCGACACATCGTTTCCGCGTCCACTATGCCATCGGAGTCCGGGGTAAATGTTCTGTTTCGGAAAGGGTGCTCCGCGTGCGTTCCTCCGCCACCCCCGGCGTTGTCCGGTACCTCACCGGATACCGGCGGTGGCGGGGGGAGGGGGCGGATCAGGAGAGGTGGCGTAGGTAGCTGTCCGGGTCGCCGAGGAACCGGCGCCAGCTCTGCACCAGCGCCAGATCGTCGTAGTCGCGGCGGTGCAGGCCGGTCTCGTCGAGTTCGAGGATCATCGCCCCGGGGGCGGACGCCAGCAGCGGCGAGTGGGTCGCCATGATCACCTGGGAACCGCGTTCGAGCAGGTCGGCGATCTGGGCCAGGAGCAGCAGGCACCCGTTGAAGGAGAGCGCGGATTCCGCCTCGTCGAAGACCCAGAGTCCCCGCATCCCCGCGCGTTCGGTGACGAACTCTACGAAGGACTCCCCGTGGCTCTGGAAGTTGAACTGGTCCGGGCGTCCCGAGTCTAGGGAGATGCCGTCGAGATAGGCCAGGTGGCCGTGCATCGTCTCGGCGCGCAGGAAGACCCCGTTCTTCGGTGCGCCGCCCTCACGGATGAGCTTCATGTTCTCCGCGAGCCCGGACTCGGTGCGCTGCGTGTGGTGCATCGAGTTGTGCGTGCCGCCCTCCGGGTTGAGGCCGTACGCCTCGGCGATGGCCTCGACCAGGGTGGATTTACCGGAACCGTTCTCGCCCACCAGGACGGTGAGCTGCGGCAGGTCCAGTCCGTTGTCCAGTACCTCACGTACCGCCGGGATGTCCGCCGGCCAGGCGTTCCTCGGGGCGGGGTTGATCCCGAGCTCCTCGATCCGACGCACGGGCAGCGGGGCGGGACGCTGCGGGTAGTAGACCATGGCCTCCAGCCTAGCGACACGAAACCCCACGGGATTGTCGGTCCAGGCTCCCTGGACCAACAACCGCGAGGGGTTTCAGAGCGCTTCAGGGGGTTTCAGATCACCCCTGGTGCAGGGGGATCGACCCACCGGGGATCGAGTCGAGCAGCCGACGGGTGTACTCCTCCTGCGGGTGGTCGAAGAGGTCGTCGGTCTCGCCGCGCTCCACGATCCTGCCGTGCTGCATCACCAGCGTCTCGTCGGCGATCTGCTTGACCACCGCGAGGTCGTGGGTGATGAACAGGTAGGTCAGGCCCATGTCGCGCTGCAGCTGGTTGAGCAGGTCCAGGACCTGCGACTGCACCAGCACGTCCAGGGCGCTGACCGCCTCGTCGAGGATCAGGGCCTCCGGGCCCAACGCCATGGCGCGGGCGATGGCCACGCGCTGGCGCTGACCGCCGGAGAGTTCGCCGGGGAACCGCGACATCATCGACTGCGGCATCGCCACCAGGTCGAGGAGTTCGCGCACGCGCTTCTCGCGGTCCTTCTTCGACCCCACACCGTGGATCTTCAGCGGCTCGGCGATGGTGTTGAACACCGAGTACATCGGGTCGACCGAACCGTAGGGGTTCTGGAACACCGGCTGGACACGGCGCCGGAACTCCAGTTCGGACCTGCGGTCCAGGTCGGTGACGTCCGTGCCGTCGAAGGTGACGGTGCCGGAGGTGGGCTTGAGCAGCCCGAGCACCATCTGGGCCACGGTGGACTTGCCGGAGCCGGACTCACCGACCAGCGCCAGGGTGCGTCCGCGGCGCAGGAAGAAGTTGATGTCGTCCGCGGCGGTGAAGTCCTCCTTGCGCCACGGCTTGTCGCCGGGCACCTGGAAGACCTTGCTGAGCTTGTCGACGGTGATCAGCGGGTTCTCGTCCTTCGTTCCGGACGCATCGGCGCCGTCTGCGCCGCCGCTGGCGTCGGACGGCTCGGCGACCTGCACCTCGCTGCGGCGCGCACCGATCGACGGTGCCGCGGCGACGAGCTTGCGGGTGTAGGGGTGGTGCGGGTCCTGCAGGATCTCCAGTGCCGGACCGGACTCCACCACGTGGCCCTGGCTCATCACCACGATGCGGTCGGCACGCTCGGCGGCCAGGCCCAGGTCGTGGGTGATCAGCAGCACGGCGGTGCCGAGCTCCTCGGTCAGACCCTGCAGGTGGTCGAGGATCTGGCGCTGCACGGTCACGTCCAGGGCGGACGTGGGCTCGTCTGCGATCAGCAGGGACGGACGCGCCGCCAGACCGCAGGCGATCAGCGCGCGCTGGCGCATGCCGCCGGAGTACTGGTGCGGGTACTGGCTGATGCGCCGTTCGGCGTCGTCCAGCCCGGCCTCGCCGAGCAGCTCCACGGCGCGGGTGTGCGCGGCGGAACCGGTGGCGATGTTATTGGCCTTCAGCGCCTCCTTGACGTGGTGGCCGATGGTCCACACCGGGTTGAGGTTGCTCATCGGGTCCTGGGGGACCAGGCCGATGTGGTCGCCGCGCAGTTCGGTGAAGCGTTTCGGGCTGGCGTGGGTGATGTCCTCGCCCTCGAAGGTGATGGTGCCGGCGGTGACGTGCCCGTCTCCGGGCATCAGGCCCATGATGCTCATGGCGCTGGTGGACTTGCCGGAGCCGGACGCGCCGACCACGGCCACGGTCTCACCGGGGAAGATGTCCAGGTCGAAGCCGAAGACGGTGGGTTTCGGGTCCTTGGTGCTGCCGAAGGCGATGTCGACACCGCGCATGGACAGCAGGGGTTGGTCGCTCATCGGGTGCGCTCCTTCGGGTCGAGGGCGTCTTTGAGGGTGTCGCCCAGCAGGATGAAACCGAGGACGGTGATCGCGAGGGCACCGGCCGGGTAGAACAGGATCTCCGGGGACAGACGCAGGACGTCCTGCGCGGTCGAGATGTCGTTGCCCCAGGACACGGTGTCCGGCGGCAGGCCGACGCCGAGGTAGGACAACGTCGCCTCGGCGACGATGTAGATGCCCAGGTTGGTGGTCATCATCACGATGATCGGGGCGAGGCAGTTCGGCAGGATGTGGCGCACGAGGATCGCGCCGCGGGTCAGGCCCAGGGCGCGGGACGCCTGCACGTACTCGTTGTTCTTGGCCTGCAGCACCGCGCCGCGGACCATGCGGGCCATCTGCGGCCAACCGAAGGCGGAGAGCACCAGCACCACGGTCCACACGTTGCGCACCTCGAAGAGCTGCATCAGCACGATGGCGGCGAGCAGCAGCGGCACGGCGAAGAAGATGTCGGTCAGGCGCGACAGCACGGCGTCGATCCAGCCGCCGAAGTAGCCGGCGAGGGCGCCGACCACCACGCCGAGAAGGGCGACGATGAGGGTGGTCACCAGGCCGGTGACCACGGACGCCTGGGCACCGTAGATGGTGCGGGCGAAGACGTCGTAGCCCTGCTGGGTGAAGCCGAAGGGGTGCCCCTCACGCGCGGGTTCGAGGGAGTCCTCGAGGTTGGCGGTCATCGGGTCGGTGGAGGTGAACAGCCCGGGGAAGACGGTGACGAGCAGGACGGCGAGGATGATCACCGTGGAGATCCAGAACATCGGACGGCGCCTCAGGTTGCGCCAGGCCGTGCCCCAGAAGCCCGCCGGGGCGTCCTCCGGGAGGAGCTGGTCCCGGGTCAGGACGTCCTCCGTGGCGACCTCGGCGACCCAGCGTTCATTGCGGTTGTGGATGTCAGGCATATCGGATCCTCGGGTCGAGCAGGGCGTAGAGCAGGTCGATGATCAGGTTGGCCACCACGAAGATGACCACCAGGATCGTCACGACACTGACCACGGTGGGGGCCTCACCGATGCTGACGGACTGGAAGATCAGTCCGCCGACACCGTGGATGTTGAAGATGCCCTCGGTGACGATCGCCCCGCCCATCAGGACGGCGAGGTCGGCTCCGAGGAAGGTCACGACGGGGACCAGCGAGTTGCGCAGGACGTGGTCACGCACGACGACGCCGCGGGAGAGCCCGCGGGCCGAGGCGGTGCGCACGAAGTCGGCGCGCAGGTTCTGCGCCACCTCGGAGCGGGTCAACCGCAGGACGTAGGCGAAGGACACCATGCCCAGCACGATCGCCGGCAGCAGCAGACGGCTGAACGAGCCGTCCGAACCCACGGTCGGTGGGACCACGCCCCACTTGATGCCGAAGAGGAACTGTCCGACGAAGCCGATGACGAAGGTCGGCACGGCGATGATGAACAGGGACACGACCAGCAGGGTCGAGTCGAACCAGGAGCCCTTGCGCAGTCCGGCGATCAGGCCGAAGACGATGCCCATGACCGCCTCGATGACCAGGGCCATCAGTGCCAGCCGGATGGTGATCGGGAAGGTCTCGGCGAGGACCTCGGTGACGGCACGTCCGGAGAACGTGGTGCCCATGTCACCGGTGAAGAAGCCGCCGATGAAGAGGAAGTACTGGACCAGGAAGGGCTTGTCCAGGTTGTAGTCGGCGCGGATCTGGTCGAGGACGGCCGGTTCGGCGGCCTTGTCGCCGGCCAGCGCGAGCACCGGGTCGCCCGGCATGAGGAAGACCATCGCGTAGATGAGGAACGTGGCCCCGAAGAAGACGGGGATGAGCTGGAGCAGGCGTTTACCGAGGTACCACCACACGGTCACTCACCGTCCTTCGTGATGTCGGTGTAGACGGGCATTCCCTGCCAGTTCGTCTGCACGCCGTGCAGGTCAGGGTTCCACGCCGTGGTCGCGGAGTAGTACCAGAGCGGGATCTGGGGGAGGTCCTGCATGAGGACGGCCTGCGCCTGGTCGTAGTAGGGCTGGGCCGCGGTGGAGTCCGGGGAGGCGGACGCCTTGGCCAGCAGGTCGTCGAACTCCGGGTCGGAGTAGTCGCCGTCGTTCGAGCTGCCACCGGTGCGGTAGTTCGAGACGAGGAAGGACGAGATCGACGGGTAGTCGGCGTTCCAGCCGGCACGGAAAGCGGTGCCGACGGTGCGGTTCACGATCGCGTCGCGCTGGGCCTGGAAGGTGGGGTAGGCCTTGCCGGACGCCTTGATGCCCAGCACCTGCCGGATGCTGTTGGTCACGCCCTCGACCCACTGCTGGTGGCCGCCGTCGGCGTTGTAGGCGATCTGGAAGGTGTCGCCGCTGTAGGGGTTGATCTCGTTGGCCTGCTCCCAGAGTTCCCTCGCCTTCTCCGGCTGGTAGGTCAGGACCTCCTTGCCGGGGATGTCGGCGATGCCGCCCTCCAGGGTCGGGGCACCGAAGTCCTCGGCAACCTGGCGGCCGTCGAAGAAGAGCTTCTCGATGATCAGATCCCGGTCGATCGCCATGGAGATCGCCGCACGCCGCAGCCGGCCCTCCTCGTCGGTCTGGAAACCGGGGAGGTACTCGGGGATGGTGAAGTTCTGGATGGCGGCGTAGGGCGCGTCGTCGTTGCTGTCCGGGAAGTCCGCCCGGTAGCTGGGCATCGCCCGGGGACCGACGTTCTCACGCATGTGGTCCAGGTCGCCGGACTGCAGGTCGGCGTAGGCGGTGGCCACGTCGGAGTAGTGCTTGAAGGCGATGCCGGGGTTCTTCGCCTTGTTCTCCCCGGCGTAGGTCTCGTTGGCCTTCAGGGTGATGGACACGTTGTGCTGCCAGGCGCCGTCCCCGTCGAACTCGTAGGGCCCGTTGCCGATGGGGTGGTTGCCGAAGGCGTCCATGTCCTCGAAGGCCACCTGCGGCAGCGGGGCGAAGGCGATGTAGCCGAGCTGGGTGGGGAAGGAGGCGTCCGGTGCGGAGAGGTCGATGGTGAACTCGTGGTCGTTGACCTCGGTGAGCCCGGACATCTCCGTGGTGCTGGAGCCTTCCGCGGCAAGCTCGTCGTAGCCCTCGATGGCTGAGAAGAAGTCCGCGCCCAGCTGGGCGTTGGAGGAGTCCGCGCCGAAGTTCCAGGCGTCGATGAAACTGGCGGCGGTGACGGGTTCACCGTTGGAGAACTCCCAGCCGTCCTTCAGGGTCACGTGGAAGCTGGAGGAGTCCTCGTTGGGGTCGATCTCCTCGGCCACGGCGTTGTAGGGTTCGCCTTCCGGGCTGTAGGCGACGAGGCCGGTGTACATCATGCGTAGCACCTCACCGCCGTTGTTCTCGTTGGTGTTGGTCGTGAGCAGCGGATTCTGTGGTTCGCCGCCGAAGAACGTGATGTAGTCGGACGGGATGTCGTCCCGGTCCGGCACACACGCCGTCGTGGTGAGCACTAAAGCGAGCCCGGTGAGGGTCGCCGCCAGTGCCCGACGGGGTCGGATTCTCATGGATGGCACTTTCGTGAGGTGTACAGGAAACGTCAAGAAATGAATTCTAGTGAAACTGTGGCGTCTCGCATGGTGAAACAAAAATTTGTCACCTCCGGACCCACCCCGCCGCGGGCGCCACGGGGGCGCGTGGAGATTGACGGGGACGGGGGCTAGACTCTGCAGGCCATGCGACCTGACTTGTCCGACTACACCCACTTCTCCGCGGGGAAGGTCCGTGAGATCTACGAGATCGACGAGGACACCCTGCTCATGGTGGCCACCGACCGGATCTCCGCCTTCGACTTCGTGCTGGACACCCCCATCCCGGACAAGGGCCGGGTCCTCACCGCGATGAGCGACTTCTTCTTCGGACGGATCGACTTCCCGAACCACCTCGCCGGCGCCGCCGACGACGAGCGCATCCCGCAGAAGTCCCTGGGCCGCGCCCAGGTCTGCCGCAAGCTGGAGATGCTGCCCTTCGAGTGTGTGGTCCGTGGCTACCTCACCGGTTCAGGCCTGGCTGAATACAAGGACAACGGCACGGTCTGCGGAGTGGAACTGCCCGAGGGGCTGACCGAGGCGTCGAAGCTCCCCGAGCCGATCTTCACCCCCGCGACGAAGGCGGAGCTCGGCGACCACGACGAGAACGTCTCCTTCGACGTCGTCGTGGAGAGCCTCGGACGCGAGCGCGCCGAGGAGCTGCGCGACGCCTCGATCGAGATCTACACCCAGGCGTCCGGCATCGCCGCGGAGCACGGCATCATCCTGGCGGACACGAAGTTCGAGTTCGGTCTGGACGCCGCGGGCAACCTGGTGCTCGGTGACGAGGTCCTCACACCCGACTCCTCGCGCTACTGGCCGGCGGACACCTACGAGGAGGGCAAGGTCCAGCCCAGCTTCGACAAGCAGTACGTGCGCAACTGGCTCACCGGGCCGAAGTCCGGGTGGGACCGCAACGCCGGCACCCCGCCGCCGGAGCTGCCCGGCCCGGTCATCGAGGCCACCCGCGAACGCTACGTGGACGCCTACGAGCGCATCTCGGGGGAGCGCTTCGCCGACTGGATCGGCACCTGCACCGACCGCTGAGTGAACGGCGTCGGGTGGGGCGTCTACCATCGTGTCCCATGGATGTGAACCCACCGGTAGCCAAGAAGAAGCCCGTCACCCGTAGCTTCCACGGCCGTGATGTCGTCGACGACTACGAGTGGCTGCGCGACAAGGACAATTCCGAGGTCCTGGCGCACCTCACCGCCGAGAACGCGTACACCGACGCCCGTACCGCCCACCTCAAGCCCCTGGAGGACGCGGTCTTCGAGGAGGTGAAGTCGCGGATCCAGGAGACCGACCTCTCCGTCCCGGTGCGGTCGGGGCAGTGGTGGTACTTCTCGCGTACGGAGGAGGGCAAGAGCTACGCCACGATGTGCCGCATCCCGGTGGACACCACCGACGCGGACGCGGCGTGGACGCCGCCGGAGATCGTGGCGGGGGAACCCGCCGCCCGCGAGGAGGTCCTGCTGGACTGCAACGTCCTGGCCGAGGGCGAGGAGTTCTTCAGCCTCGGCGCGGCGAGCATCACGCTCGACGGCACGCTGCTGGCGTACTCCACGGACACCGTCGGCGACGAGCGCTTCACCCTGCGGGTGAAGGACCTGGTCAACGGCGTCCTGCTGGACGACGTCCTGGAGGGCGTCGCCTACGGCGCGACGTGGGTGGGCGACGACCACCTCTTCTACCAGCGCGTGGACGACGCCTGGCGTCCCCACGAGATCTGGCGTCACCGTATCGGCACCCCCGAGAGCGAGGACGTGTGCGTCTTCCGCGAGGACGACGAGGCGTACTGGACCGGTGTCGGCGTGACCCGTTCGGAGCGCTTCCTGCTGGTCTCCACCGCCTCGAAGACCACCTCGGAGACGTGGTACCTCGACGTCTCGGAGGCCACGGGCGACCCCGAGGGCGAGCTGACCTGCATCCGTCCCCGCGAGAAGGACGTGCAGTACGACGTCGACCACGTGGTCGTCGGCGGCGAGGACGCCTGGCTGGTCGTGCGTGAGGAGCTCGAGGGTCTGCCCAACGGCGAGGTCGGACACCACCCGCTGGGGACCATCGACAGCTTCGACGGGGCGTCCTACGAGGTTGTCGTCGCCCACCGCGACGACGTGCGCGTCGAGGGAGTGGACTGCTTCGCCGACCACCTCGTGCTCGCCACCCGCGAGAACGCCATCGAGAAGCTGGCGCTGATGGACGTCTCCGACGCCGCCGGCGGCTGGGGCACCTTCGAGCCCATCGGGTTCGACGAGGAGATCTACTCCGCCGGCACCGTCGGCAACTCCGAGTGGGAGTCGCCGGTGCTGCGCATCAGTTACACCAGTTACGTCACCCCGGCGCAGGTGTGGGAGATCGACCTGCGCACCGGTGAGCGCACGCTGCGCCGCGAGCAGACGGTGCTCGGCGACTTCGACCGCTCCCGCTACACCGCCACGCGCCGCTGGGTGGATGCCCCGGACGGGGCGCGCATCCCCGTCTCCCTGGTGCACCGCACCGACGTCTCCCTCGACACGGGCAACCCGGTGCTGCTGTACGGCTACGGCTCCTACGAGGCCAGCATGGACCCGTACTTCTCGGTGTTCCGCCTGTCGATGCTCGACCGCGGCGTGGTCTACGCCGTCGCCCACGTCCGCGGGGGCGGGGAGATGGGACGCACCTGGTACGAGCAGGGCAAGGAGCTGAACAAGACCAACACCTTCACCGACTTCATCGCGGTGGCGGACGATCTCATCGCCGCCGGCATCACCACGCCGCAGCAGATGGTCGCCGAGGGCGGGTCCGCCGGTGGGCTGCTGATGGGCGCGGTGGCGAACATGGCACCGGACCGCTTCGCCGGTATCGAGGCCGTGGTCCCCTTCGTCGACCCCCTGACCAGCATCCTCATGCCGGAACTGCCGTTGACGGTCACGGAGTGGGAGGAGTGGGGCGACCCGTACCACGATCCGCAGGTGTACGACTACATGGCGACCTACTCGCCGTACGAGAACGTGACCGCGCAGGCCTACCCGCCGATCCTGGCGATCAGCGGGCTCAACGACACCCGCGTGCTCTACGTCGAGCCCACGAAGTGGATCGCGAAGCTGCGCGAGGTCGCCGGCGAGGTCGACGGCGAAACCGGTGACTTCCTGCTGAAGACCGACATGACCTCCGGTCACGGGGGAGTGTCGGGGCGCTACGAGAAGTGGCACCAGTCCGCCTTCGAGACCGCCTGGGAGCTCGACCGGATGGGTGCCACGGAGCTGCTGGACTGATCAGGTTTCCTGACCTGCTGTTCCGAGGGGGACCCCGCGCCCGCCGGTTCGCGATGTCCGGGCCACCCGGTATGGTGGTGCCTTGTTCCCCACCTACAGCTAGCAGCAAGGAAACAAGAGGAAACCCAGTGGCACGTGTCGTAGTCAATGTCATGCCCAAGGCCGAGATCCTGGATCCCCAGGGACAGGCCGTCGTTCGTGCCCTGGGACGCATCGGCGTCTCAGGCGTCGAGGATGTCCGTCAGGGCAAGCGTTTCGAGCTGGAGGTGGACGGCTCCGTCTCCGCCGAGGAGTTGGACCGCATCGCCTCCACCCTGCTCGCCAACACGGTGATCGAGGACTACGAGGTCGTATCCGCTGAGGTCACCGAGTGAGCGCGCGCATCGGGGTCATCACCTTCCCCGGCACCCTGGACGACGTGGACGCCGCCCGCGCGGTGCGCATCGCTGGTGCCGAGGCCGTGGAGCTGTGGCACGCGGACGCCGACCTGAAGGACGTCGATGCCGTCGTCGTCCCCGGCGGGTTCTCCTACGGTGACTACCTGCGTTCCGGGGCGATCGCCGCCCAGGCGCCGGTGGTGCGCTCGGTGGTCGAGAAGGCCGCCGCCGGCATGCCGGTGCTGGGCATCTGCAACGGCTTCCAGATCCTCACCGAGTCCGGGCTGCTGCCCGGGGCGCTGACCCGTAACCAGGGCCTGCACTTCCACTGCACCGACGCCGAGCTCGAGGTCGTCAACGCCGACACGGCGTGGACGTCTTCGCTGGACGCCGGGCAGCGCATCATCATCCCGTCGAAGCACGGGGAGGGCCGTTTCCAGGCCTCGGCGAACACCGTCGCCGAGCTCGAGGCGGAGGGCCGGGTGGTCTTCCGCTACACCGACAACTACAATGGTTCGGTCAACGGCATCGCCGGGATCAGCTCCGCCGACGGGCGGGTCGTGGGCCTGATGCCGCACCCGGAGCACGCCGTGGAGACCCTGACCGGGCCGTCGTTGGACGGCCTGGAGATGTTCCTGTCCGCCGTCGGCACCGTGGCAGCCTGAGGAGATACAGCACATGACTGACTTGAACGACACCGTCGCCCAGGCGTCCGCCACCCCGGACCTGGACCAGCCGTGGGCAGAACTGGGCCTGAAGCCCGACGAGTACCAGCGCATCCGTGACATCCTCGGCAGGCGTCCCACCGACGCCGAGCTGGCGATGTATTCGGTGATGTGGTCGGAGCACTGCTCCTACAAGTCCTCCAAGGCGCACCTGCGCTACTTCGGTGAGACCACCACCGAGGAGATGAAGTCGAAGATGCTCGCCGGCATCGGCGAGAACGCCGGCGTCATCGACATCGGCGACGGCAACGCCGTGACCTTCAAGGTCGAGTCCCACAACCACCCGTCCTACGTGGAGCCCTACCAGGGCGCGGCCACCGGTGTCGGCGGCATCGTCCGCGACATCATGGCCATGGGCGCCCGCCCGGTCGCGGTGATGGACCAGCTGCGCTTCGGCGCGGCGGACGCCCCGGACACCCAGCGGGTGCTGCCCGGCGTCGTCGCCGGCGTCGGCGGGTACGGCAACAGCCTGGGGCTGCCCAACCTCGGCGGCGAGACGGTCTTCGATGCGTCCTACGCGGGTAACCCGCTGGTCAACGCGCTGTGCGTGGGTACGCTCAAGAGTGACGACCTGAAGCTCGCCTTCGCCTCCGGCGTCGGCAACCGGGTCATCCTCTTCGGCTCGCGTACCGGGCTGGACGGCATCGGCGGCGTGTCCGTCCTGGCGTCCGACACCTTCGAGGAGGGTGCCGAGCGCAAGCTGCCGGCCGTGCAGGTCGGCGACCCCTTCGCCGAGAAGGTGCTCATCGAGTGCTGCCTCGACCTGTACAACGCCGGCGTGGTCGTCGGTATCCAGGACCTCGGCGGCGCGGGCCTGTCCTGCGCCACCGCCGAGCTCGCCGCCGCCGGCGACGGTGGCATGCACGTGAACCTGGACAAGGTGCACCTGCGTGCCGAGGGCATGACCGCCGCGGAGATCCTCTCCTCGGAGTCGCAGGAACGCATGATGGCCGTGGTCACCCCGGACAACGTGGACGCGTTCATGGCCGTGTGCGAGAAGTGGGAGGTCATCGCCTCCGACCTCGGTGAGGTCACCGACGGCGACCACCTGGTCATCGAGCACCGTGGCGAGATCGTCGTCGACGCCGACGCCGCCACCATGGCCGACGAGGGCCCGGTCTACGACCGCCCCGTCGCCCGCCCGGACTTCCAGGACGCGCTCACCGTCGAGCCCGGCCTGGCCCGTCCGACCTCGGTCGACGAGCTGCGCCGCACCGTGCTGGACCTGGCGGCGTCGCCCGCCCTGTGCTCGCGCGCCTTCATCACCGAGCAGTACGACCGCTACGTGCGCGGCAACACCGTGCTCGCGAAGGACGCCGACGCCGGAGTGCTGCGCATCGACGAGGAGACCGGCCGCGGCATCGCCGTGGCCACCGACGCGTCCGGTCGCTACACCAAGCTCGACCCGAACACCGGTGCCCGCCTGGCCTTGGCCGAGGCGTTCCGCAACGTCTCGGTCACCGGCGCGACCCCGGTGGCGGTGTCGAACTGCCTGAACTTCGGCTCCCCGGAGGACGCCGGCGTGATGTGGCAGTTCCGCGAGGCCGTCCACGGCCTGGCCGACGGTTGTGCCGAGCTGGCGGTGCCGGTCACCGGCGGCAACGTGAGCTTCTACAACCAGACCGGTTCCGAGGCGATCCTGCCCACCCCGGTGATCGCCGTGCTCGGCACCATCGACGCCGTCGCCACCCGCCACCCCACCCGCCCGCCCGGTGGC
>JAKDIS010000046.1 GCA_030450335.1 Corynebacterium sp.
AATCCGGTGATTCAACCATCCCACGCTCGACCTTCGCCCCTCTACGGGACCGGACCTCAGTTCAGGGCCACGTACTTGGCCTCGAGGTACTCCTCGATGCCCTCGGTGCCGCCCTCACGGCCGAAGCCGGACTGCTTCACACCGCCGAAGGGGGCGGCCGCGTCCGAGATCGCGCCCCGGTTGATGCCGACCATGCCGGCCTCGAGGTTCGTGGCCAGGTACTGCGCGTTCTCCAGCGAGGCGGCGAAACCGTAGGCGGCGAGGCCGAACTCGGTGTCGTTGGCCATCGCCACGCCCTCCTCCAGGGTGGAGAAGGTGGTGACCGTGGCGACGGGGCCGAAGATCTCCTCGTGCATGATGCGCGTGTCCGCCGGGACGTCGGTGAGGACGGTGGCCGGGTAGAAGTGCCCCGGGCCGTCCGGCACCTGCCCGCCGGTGGTGACGGTCGCGCCGGCGGCGACGGCCTCGTCGACCAGGGCGGCGATACCGTCGCGCTGCTTGGCGGTGATCATCGGCCCCAGCGTGGTGCCCTCGTCCATGCCGTGGCCCATCGTGACCTGCGACATCGACTCGGTGAGCCGGCGGGTGAACTCCCCGGCGACGGAGGCGTCGACGAGGAATCGGTTCGCGGCGATGCAGGCCTCGCCGCCGTTGCGCATCTTCGCGGCCATCGCGCCGGTCAGCGCGAGGTCCAGGTCGGCGTCGGCGGCGATGACGAACGGCGCGTTGCCGCCGAGCTCCATGGAGGTGCGCAGCAGCTGGTCGGCGGACTGGCGCACCAGGGTGGCACCCACCGGCGTGGAGCCGGTGAAGGTGACCTTGCGCAGCCGGTCGTCGGCCATCAGCGTCTCGGAGATCGCCCCGGAGTGGGTGGACGGCACGATCGTGACCAGCCCGGACAGGTCGCCCAGGTCACCGGCGACCTCGGCGAGGGCCTGCTTGATGACCTCGCCGACGAGGATCATCGTCAGCGGGGTCTCCTTGGCGGGCTTGACCACCACGGGGCAGCCCGCGGCGAGCGCCGGGGCGATCTTGCGGGTGGCCATGGCCAGCGGGAAGTTCCACGGGGTGATCGCCAGGACGGGGCCGACCGGGTTCTTCGACACCAGGATGTGGCCGTTGCCGGCGGGTGCCTGGGTGAAGCGGCCGGGGATGCGCACGGCCTCGCCGGCGAACCAGCGGAAGTAGCTGTTGCCGTAGGTGACCTCGCCCCGGGCCTCGGTGAGGGGCTTGCCCATCTCCAGGGTCATGGTGGTGGCGAAGTCCTCGGCGCGTTCGTTGACGATGTCGAAGACGCGGGTCAGGACGTCCGCCCGACGCTGCGGGGCGACGCGCGCCCAGGTCTTCTGCGCCTCGACGGCGCTGCTCAGCGCGTCGACGGCGTCGTCGGCTGAGCGGTCGGGCACGGTGACGAGCACCTCGCCGGTGGCGGGGTCCTCGACGTCGAAGGTGGCTGCGGCGTCCTTCACCTGGGTGGCGAGCAGGTCGGTCAGGTCGGACGGGAGTACGCGGTTGTTCATGGTTGTTCCTCCTGTGTTCTTCTCGTCTAATTGCCTACACCGTTGTCGCGGATGGCGTCGGCGAGCACGCCGAGCCCGTCGCGCAGCAGGTCCTCGCCGATGACGAGCGGCGGCAGCAGGCGCACGACGTTGCCGTCCATCCCGCAGGTCAGGATCAGGACGCCGCGGGCCTTGCACGCCTCGGCGACGGCCTTGGTCGTCGCGGCGTCCGGACGCCCGTCGGCGTCGACGAACTCCAGGGCGATCATCGCGCCACGGCCGCGGACCTCGGCCAGACCGGCACCGGCCGACTCACCGACCAGCGGCTCGAGCACCTCGCGCACGATCTGCTCGATCTCACGGGCGCGGCCGTTGAGGTCGAGCTCCTCCATCTGGTCGATGGAGGCCAGCGCGGCGGCGCAGGCGACGGGGTTGCCGCCGTAGGTGCCGCCGAGCCCGCCGGGGTGCGGGGCGTCCATGATCTCGGCGCGTCCGACGACCGCGGACAGCGGCATGCCGCCGGCCACGCCCTTGGCGATGGTGACCAGGTCGGGGACGACGTCCTCGTGGTCGGAGGCGAACCAGTCGCCGGTGCGGCACATGCCGGCCTGGATCTCGTCGGCGACGAAGACGACGTCGTTGGCGCGGCACCACTCGACGATGGCGGGCAGGAAGCCCTCGGCCGGGTCGATGAACCCGCCCTCGCCCTGGATCGGCTCGATGACCACGCAGGCCAGGTTGGACGCGCCGACCTGCTGCTCCAGCGCGGTGATGGCGCGCTCGGCGGCCTCGGCGCCGGTGAGGTGGTCGCGCAGCGGGTAGGACACCGGGGCGCGGTAGACCTCGGAGGCGAAGGGCCCGAAGCCGGACTTGTAGGGCATGTTCTTCGCGGTCATGGCCATCGTCAGGTTGGTACGGCCGTGGTAGGCGCGGTCGAAGACGGCCACGCCGTCGCGTCCGGTGTAGCTGCGGGCGATCTTCACGGCGTTCTCCACGGCCTCGGAGCCGGAGTTGAACAGCACCGTGCGCTTGTCGTGGTCGCCCGGGGTGATCTCGGCGAGCTTCTCGGCGACGCGGATGTAGGACTCGTAGGGCGAGATCATGAAGCAGGTGTGGGTGAAGTGCGCCGCGGCGTCGCTGACGGCCTCGACGACGGCCGGGTTGGACGCACCGACGGTGGTCACGGCGATGCCCGAGGCGAAGTCGACGAAGGAGTTGCCGTCCGCGTCGAGCAGGACGCCGCCGTCGGCGTCGACGACGTAGTGCGGCAGGTTCGGGGTGACGGCGCGCGGGACGACCGCGTCGCGGCGGGCGGCCAGCGCCTCGCTCTGCGGGCCGGGCGCGGTGGTGGTGGTCGTGCGCTCCTGCGGGAGGCGGTAGGTGAGGTCCTGCATGGGGAGGCTCCTTGTCTCTTCTGTCTCGTCTGTCTCGTTCTTCCGTTGCCGCCATTATGCGTGCCGACGTGACGTGGACGACATGGCCTACATGTCGAACTTCTCGTTGCATAATGTACAGTATGGCCATGTCCGACGACCTGACCCTGGCCTGGCTGCACGCCCAACGCGACCTCGACCTGCGACCGGTCGCCGGTACGGGTGTACCAGGCGCGGGCTTCTCGGTGATCCAGCCGACCGAGCTGACCGACCCGCGCGAGTTCCTGCAGCCCCACGCCGTGGTACTCACCGTCGGCGTGGCCCTCACCCCGGACCGCGTGGGCCGGGACGACCCCTTCCCCGACTACGTCCGACGCCTCGCCGAGGCGCAGGTCACCGCCATCGGCTTCGGCACCGGCCTCTTCTTCCCCACCGTGCCGCCCTCCCTGGTCACGACCGCGCGCGAGCACGGCATCGCGGTGATCGAGGTGCCGCGCCACACCGCGTTCATCTCGATCCTCAACACCGTGCTCGAGGAGCGCGCCCGTCGCGGCCGCCGGGAGCAGGAACGCCTGGTCGTGGTGCAGGAGAAGCTGAGCACCGCCGCGGTCGACGGCGGGCTGGACGCCCTGCTCGCCGCCACCTCACGCCACCTGGACGCCGCGGTGGCGGTCACCGACGATGACGGCCGTCTGCACGGCAGGCAGGACGCCGGGGCGTTGTCCGCGGTCGCGACCGCACGCCGGCAACGCGACAGTGGAGCGGACGCACGTACGGAGGCGGGCGCCGGCACCTGGCGCCTGACCCAACGCATGACGCCGCAGGGCGAACGCTTCCACCTGATCACGGTGCTGGCGTCCCACCCGTTCTCCCCGCACGACCGGGCGGTACTCAAGCACGCCGCCGGCCTGGCGGACATCCTGCTGCAACGCCCCGCCTACCTGCGGCGCAGCCGCACGGAGCTGAACACCCTGGCCATCCAGCTGCTGCTGGGCGTGCGCGGGGAGGACGGCACGAGGCCGGTGGGCGGCATCCTCGACGAGGCGTCCGACGGCGACGGGCGGGTCCGCCCGACGGTGGTCACGGCCGACCGACCCCGGGAGCTGGACGCCGCCCTGGCCGAGGCCGACCGGCGTTCCGAGCGGGCGGGACGCCACCTGTTCGTCACCGGGTTGGACGCCACGACCGCGTTGCTGCTGTTCCGTGGGTCGCGCCGCGTGGCCGACATCGCCGGTGGTTTCGGCCCGGCCGCCGCACGCGTCCGCGTCGCCGTGGGCGAACCCGTGGCCTGGGGCGAGGTGACCATGGATCGTGTGCGACGCCTCGAGACCGCCGCCCGCACCCTGACACCCGGCAGCCACGTGGGCCCGTACGGGGCGGGGGCGGACTGGCTGGAGCAGCCGGCGGTACGTGACGCCCTGGACCGGCGTGCCGGCGAGACCGTCGACCGCCTGCTCGGCGAGGGATCCGGCGGCGGGACCGGCAACGAGCTGACGGACACCTTGCTGGCCTGGCTCCGCGCCGGCGGGAAGGTCGCCACCGCCGCCGACACCCTGGGCGTGCACCGGCACACGGTACGCACCCGCCTGGACCGCATCGCGCAGATCTGCGAGGTCGACCTCGACGACCCGGTCGTGCGGGCCGAGCTGCTGCTCGTCGCCGTCACCCGTACCGCAGGGTCATCCAGGGCGTAGGCGCGGAGAGCAACGAGCAACCGCCACGTCCCGCCTACACCCCGAAGTCGTCGCGGTGGAGCTCGCACCACCGGCGGAAGGTGCGCGGTGCGACGCCGGTGACGTTGCGGACGTCGTCGGTGAGCACGCCGGAGCGTCCTGCGCGGAACAGTTCCTGCAGGTCCTGCAGGCCACGGGCCTGCGGCTCGGGGGTCCCGGCCGCGATGGACGCCTCGGCGAGCTCGCCGGGGGTGCAGTCGGCGACGGCGATCTCGCGTCCGAGCACGTCGGCGAGGATCCGCACCTGCTCACGCGTGCTCAACGCCTCCGGGCCGTTGAGGATGTAGCCGTGGCCGCGGTGCGTCGGGTCGGTCATCACCACCGCGGCGACACGGGCGATGTCGTACGGGTCGACCGGTCCGGTCAGACCCTCGCCGGTCGGGTCGGGGACGGGCCGTCCGGCGGTGATGGCCTCGCGCCACCACAGCGCATTCGTGGTCAGCGTGTTGGGACGCAGGTAGGTGACCTCCAACGACGAGCTGCGCAGGACCTCGTCGCGGGCATTGATCGCCGCCCCGATCACCGGCATCGGGTGCAGTACCGTGCCGATCGAGGACAGCACCACGACGTGGGTCACCCCGGCCGCCGTCGCCGCGTCCACCAGCGTCTCCGCCTGGGCCGGCGACGGTGCGGCCTGCATGAAGAAGACGGTGTCGACACCCTCGCAGGCGGCGCGCAGCGCCTCGGCGTCGTCCAGGTCACCGACGGCGAGCTCCACCTCCTCCGGCAGGTGGGACGCCCGGGCGGGGTTGCGCACGTAGGCGCGCACGGCGTGGCCCTGCCCGGCGAGGATGGTGGCGAGCTCGCCGCCGACGTTGCCGGTGGCCCCGGTGATGAGAAACATGGTGCTCCTTGGATGTTGGTGGATGTTGGTGTCTCGGTTCCCCGTACCTCCTCCACACTGCCCGCCGCGCGGTGGAACAGCCTGGCCCCGTTCGTCCCCCCTTCGCCCGCGTCCCACGCGCGGTACCCTGAACCCCATGAACGGGACCGACGAACTCGGCGCCCTGCTGCGCGCCTGGCGGGGACGACTGCAACCCTCCGACGTCGGTTCGCCCTTCGGCGACCACTCCACCCGCACCCCGGGGCTCCGTCGCGAGGAGGTCGCCTGGCTCGCCGGGGTCTCCGCCGACTACGTCAAACGCATCGAGCAGGGACGCGCCCGCCCCACCGCCGACGTGGTGCGCGCCCTGGCACGCGCGCTGCGGGCGTCCGACGACGAGACCGCGGTGGCGTTGCGCGTCGCCGGGCACACCGGGGACGTGCGCGCCCTGGTGCCCCGGACGATCACCCCGAGCGTGCGCAGGCTGCTCGACCGGTTGGACGACACACCCGTCGGCGTCTTCGACGCCACCTGGACCCGGCTCGACCACAACGCCCCCTGGGCCGCGCTGACCGGGGACGGGACGAATGCCGGCGAACCGGCGATGAACGACAACCTGGTGTGGCGCCACTTCCTCGGCGACGGCGACCGCGTCCACCACCCCGACCTCGACGCCTACCGTGCCTCGCTCACCGCCGACCTGCGCCGGGTGCACTCACTGCACCCCACCGACCCGGACCTCACGACCCTGGTCGCCACCCTGCGCGCACACAGCGACACCTTCGCCACGATGTGGGACACCGCCGCGGTCGGTGACCACGGTGGCCAACGCAAGACCGTGGTGCACCCGGACGTCGGAGCCGTGGAGCTGGACTGCGACGTCGTGGACGTCAACAGTGGCGGCGGTGCCGGGCTGCACCTGGTGATCTTCACCGCCGCGCCCGGATCCGAGGCAGCCGGGAAGCTCGCGGTACTCACTGGTGGGGCCACCGACTCCGTCATGTCATCTGAACCGCTGCCCAGGTGACGTCGGTGCCGCGTCAGAGCCGGCCGGAGGAGTGCAGCCAGTCGAGGACGTTGCGCGCGGGGTCGAGCACGTAGTGCTCCAGGGACCCCTCCGACAGGAAGGCGACGTGCGGGGTGACGAGGATGCGCGGGTCCGTGCGCTCCGGGGCGTCCGCAGCCGGCGGTTCGCCGAGGAGGACGTCCAGGCCCGCGCCGGTCAGCTGTCCGGAGTCCAGCGCCGCCGCGAGGTCCTCCACCACGACCAGTTCGCCGCGTGAGACGTTGACCAGGGTGGATCCACGGCGCATACGTGCCAGGGCGGCCGCGTCGACGACCCCGCGGGTGTCCTCCGTCAGCGGCAGGTGCAGTGAGAGGATGTCGGACTCCTCCAGCAGTCGGTCCGGGTCGACGAGCTCCACACCGTCGGGCGCGGTCTCCACGTAGGGGTCGTGGGCGATGACTCGACCGACCAGCGGGCCGGCGATCTCGGCGAGGCGGCGGGCGATGCGTCCGAACCCGTAGAGGCCCAGGGTCAGACCGCTGAGTCGACGGGGTACGGCGTCCACGTCGTCTGTCCAGCCGCCCTCCGCGGTGACCCTGAGGCTCTCGCGCAGGTGCCGTTCGACGGCCAGGGCCAGGGTGAGGGCGTGGGCGGCGACCTCCTCGGTGGCCGCGGAGGTCAGGTTGACCACGCGGATGCCGCGGCGGGCGGCCTCCTCCCCGTCGATCATGTCGGTGCCGGCGCTCATGGTGGCGATCACGCCGACGTCCGGCAGCCGGTCGAGCAGCGGTTTGTCGATCCGGGCGTAGCCGACGACGAGGCCGACGGCGCGCTCCGCACCGTCCGGCAACTCCTGTACGCCATCGCCGACGGGCAGGTCGGCGAGCACGGTGTCGCAGCCGGCGTCCTCGAGCAGGGTGCGTCCGGGCACGGGGTCGAGGTCGGTCTCGTCTGTGAAGAGGACCAGTGGTCGGGTCATGAGTTGTTCTCCTTGCTCTCGGCGAGCCGGTCGAGGTGGGTGGGTGCGAACAGGTCGAGCACGGCCGGCAGGACGACGACCCGCGGTTCGCCGGACGCGAGCGCGCGGGCGACGGCGTCCGGCGCGTCCCCGATGGTGGTGGTCTCGGCGGTGACGCCGAAGGACTGCGCCAACGCCACGTAGTCGGGACGGGCGAGTTCGGTGGCGGTGGCGGTGCCGAAGGCGCCCTCCATGTACTCGCGCAGGATGCCGTAGCCGCCGTCGTCGACGATGAACCACACGACGGGCAGGTTGTTCTGCGCGGCGACCGCGAGTTCGGCGATGCCGTAGAGCGCGCCGCCGTCGCCGGACACCGCCAGCACGGACGCCGGGGCGTCCTGCGCGGTGATGCGTCGGGCGAAGGCGGCGCCGAGGGCGGCGGGGAAGCCGTAGCCCAGCCCGCCGGCGCCCTGGGCGGAGGCGAAGTCGTCGTCGCGGACGTCCCACGCCGACCACGCCCAGTAGGCCAGCACGGTCATGTCCCAGTAGACGTGGGTGTCGTCCGGCACGGCCTCGCGCAGCCCGCTGACCAGGGCACGTTCCTTCTCCAGACCCTGTCCGGCGATGCGCCTGTCCACGGTGTCCAGCAGCCCGGCGACGCGGTCGGTGGCCGCGGCACGGCGGGTGGCGTCGGACGTCCTTCCGGACGCCTCGACGTAGCCGTCGAGCAGGGCGAGCGCCGCACGGGCGTCGGCGTGGATGCCGACGCCGTCGTGGTTGGAGCCGAGCTTGCCGAGGTCGGCCTCGACCTGGATGACCCGGCCGCGCGGGGCGAAGGTGTGGTAGTTGCTGGACAGTTCGCCGACGCCGCTGCCGACGATGAGCAGCACGTCGGCGTCCTCGAGGAACTCGGTGGTGGCGATGTCCTCGATCCACGACCGGGCCGACAGCGGGTGGTCCCACGGCAGCACGGCCTTGCCTCCGACGGTGGTCACCACCGGCGCATCGAGGCGTTCGGCCAGGGCGACGAGTTCCTCCCGCGCACCGGCGCGCACCACACCGCCGCCGGCGAAGATGACCGGACGCTCGGCGTTCACGAGCAGGTCGGCGGCGTAGTCGGTGATCTCGGGCACCGGGTCCAGGGAGGACGGCTCGGCGCGGGCGGCGAGTGCGTCGCCCGTCAACGAGGGGACGGTACGTGCGGCGTCGGCCAGCAGGATGTCCTGCGGGACCTCCACCAGCACCGGTCCCTTCGGCGCGGACCCGGCGATGCGCCAGGCGTCCGCCACCGCGGTGGGGATCTGCGACATGGCACGCACCGTGACCACGTGCTTGACGACCCCGCGGAAGGAGTCGGACTGCTCGGGCAGCTCGTGGAGGTAGCCGTGGCGTCCGCCGCCGAGACCGGCGACGGGGACCTGCGCGCTCAGCGCGAGCACCGGGATGGAGGACGCCGCGGCCTCCTGCAGCGCTGCCAGGGAGGTCAGCGCACCGGGGCCGGTGGACAGCAGCAACGGTGCGACGGTACCGGTCACCCGGGCGAAGCCGTCCGCCATGAAGCCGGCGTTGTTCTCCACCCGGGCGCCGAGGTACGGCAGGTCCGAGCGGCGCAGCGCGTCGAACAGGCCGAGGGCGTGCTGACCGGGGAGTCCGATCACACCGCGGGCGCCGAGGGCGGTCAGGGTCTCGAGCACCACGTCCCCGCCGATGCGGGTCTGGTTGTCGGTCTTGTTTTCAGTCATCGCTACTTCACCGTCTCCTTCATGGTCGTGTTCTTCTTCTCGTTCTCGTGGTCCGCGCCCTTGATGCGTGCCGTCCACTTCGCCAGCACCTGCGGGTCCGTCGGCGGGGTGGCCAGGGAGACGGCCACGTAGACGACGAAGGAGGCCACCAACCCCACGTAGATCGGTTCGTTGGCCAGCACACCGCCGAGGCTCTCCTCTGCGTTGACCTCCATGACGACCATGGTCACGAGGGTGCCGACCGTGCCGGCGACCATCGACCACATCGCGCCCTTGCCGGTGCCCCGTCGCCAGACGATGCCGCCGATGATCGCCACGAGCAGACCACCGACCAGCAGGTCGTAGGCGATGGTCAGGGCGGCGACCACGTCCGGCACGACCATGGCGATGCCCAGCGTCAGGACACCGAGTCCCAGCACCCACAGCCGGTTTCCGCGCACCTCGGCGGCCTCGGCGTCCGCCACCGCGTCCGACGGGGACACCGGCGCCGGGCGGCCGAACAGGTCACGGATCAGCGGGACGACGTCCTCCCGGGCGACGGTGGACGCGGCGATGAGCCCGCCGGAGGCGGTCGACATCATCGCCGCCAGGCCGCCGGCCAGGGCGATGCCGCCGAGGCCGGCCGGGAGGATCTCTGTGGCGACCTGGGCGTAGACGTCGTCGCGGTCGGCGATGCCCGGCAGCAGCACCGCCGCGGCCATGCCGACGAGCGCGCCGACGACGGCGAAGAGGATGCAGTACACCGCGGCAGCCGTCCCTCCCCACCGTGCGACCTGCGGGGACCGGGCCGTGAAGACCCGCTGCCAGATGTCCTGTCCGATCAGCAGTCCCAGGGTGTAGATGACGAAGTAGGTGATGATCGACTGCAACCCGATGCCGCCGATGTCGAAGAACTCGTCGCCGAGCCGGTCGCGCATGCCGGCGAACCCGCCGACCTGGTTGAAGGACATGGGGAGCATCAGACCGAACACGGCGATGGTGATGACCACGATCTGCACCATGTCCGCCAGGGTGATCGACAACATGCCGCCGGTGCTGGAGTAGAACAGCACGATGCCGCCACCGACGACCAGGGCCAACCAGCGGTCCCAGCCGAAGAGCACCATGAAGATCGAGGCGTAGGCGCTGGTCGAGGTCACGGTGAGCATCACCGTGTAGCCCAGCATCACCACCGAGGCCACGCGGGTGGTCGTGCCGCCGTAGCGCAGGCCGAGCATCTGGGTGACGGTGTAGATCCGCAGGCGTTGCAGTAGTGGCGCGAAGGCGAGGCTGAGGATCAGCACACCGATACCGATGGCCGTGACCAGCCAGAACCCGGAGATTCCGAACTGGTAGCCCAGCCCCACGCCACCGACGGCGGAGGCGCCGCCGATGACGACCGCGGCCATGGTGCCGGCGTAGAAGACTGGTCCGAGGCGGCGTCCGGCCACGAGGTAGTCCGAGCGGTCGGTGACGCGGCGCTGCCCCCACCAGCCGAACAGCAGCATGACTGCCAGATAGAGCACGATGATGACGGTGTTTAACCAGTTCACTGGGGGTTCTCCTGTCGAGGTGGTCGGCCGACCGGGACCCTCGTCGCCGACGGTGGGGTGTGCTGTGATGCAGACCACACGACGGAGGCGGGGTGGCGTACGTCCCTTGATTGATCGGTTGTGGGGGCCTAGGCTAATCGTTAGTTGCCTCACTGGCAACAGGAAGTTCGTGAGAGACAACATCGCCGATACGGCGAACCCGATCAAGCAGGAGGTGCGGAGTCGTGAAGTCACTCCCCGTCGAGTCCGGCGGATACAGCTCACAACCGGGCAGGCGACTACGCGCCCTGCGGCAGCAGAACCGGATCACCCTGGACCAGGTGTCCCAGGCCACCGGACTATCCAAGGGGTTCCTCTCCCGGGTGGAACGCGACGTGACCAGCCCCTCGGTGGCCTCCCTGGTCACCATCTGCGAGGTACTGGGCGTCTCCCCCGGCGCGATCCTGGACACCCCGGACACCGACGTCGTCCACCTCGACGAGGCACCCCTGGTCGACCTCGGCGGTGAGGGGATCACCGAACGCCTGGTGACCCCGCGTGGACGCCATGAGCTGCGCATCCTGCACGCCGTCGTCGAGGGCCACGGCTCCGGCGAGTCCGAGCTCTACACCATGGACTGCACCGTGGAGTCCGTGCACGTGATCGCCGGGGAATTCACCCTGCAGACCCCCGACCAGGAGATCCACCTGTGCACCGGGGACACCGCCACCCTGCCCGGCTCCGAACCGCACTCCTGGCGCAACCCGTCCGCCGAACCGGCGACGGTGCTCTGGATCCTCGCGAACACCTGAACCACCACACGAGAACGACCGCACCCAGAAAACCACGAAAGGCACACCATGCTGAACACCCCGCGCGTCATCGACAACGGCAACATCGGCCCCGTCGACTCCTCCCTCGTCCCCCGCTACAGCGGCGAGTCGACCTTCGCCCTGCTGCCCCGGCTCCGTGACGTCGTCGCGGACGGACGCGAGGCCGGGATCAAGGTCGTCGGAGTGCCCTTCGACACCGGCGTGTCCTACCGTTCGGGCGCCCGGTTCGGCTCCGGGCACGTCCGCCAGTCCTCCCGTCTGCTGCGCCCCTACAACCCGGCCACGGACACCTCGCCGTTCGCGCAGGTCCAGGTGGCCGACGCCGGGGACATGGCGGTGAACCCCTTCAACATCGACGAGGCCATCGAGTCCGTCGAGAACGACGCCCTGGAGCTCACCGCCGACGGCAGCTCGCTGATGACCATCGGCGGCGACCACACCATCGCCCTGCCCCTGCTGCGCGCGGCGACGAAGCGGGCCGGTCAGCCGGTGGCGTTCCTGCACTTCGACGCGCACCTCGACACGTGGGACAGCTACTTCGGTGCGGACTACACGCACGGCACCCCGTTCCGCCGTGCCGCGGAGGAGGGCGTGATCGACACCGAGGCCATCAGCCACGTCGGCACGCGCGGCCCGCTCTACGGACGCAAGGACCTGGAGGACGACCGTCGCTTCGGCTTCGGCATCCTGACCAGCTCGGACGTGTTCCGTCAGGGTGTCGACGAGATCGTCGACCGGCTGCGCACCCGCGTGGGCGACCGCCCGCTGTACATCTCGGTGGACATCGACGTGCTCGACCCCGCCCACGCCCCGGGCACCGGCACCCCGGAGGCCGGCGGAATGACCAGTCGCGAGCTCCTGGAGATCCTGCGCGGTCTGCGCGGCCTCAACATCGTCGGCGCCGACGTGGTGGAGGTCGCCCCCGCCTACGACCACGCCGAGATCACCGGCGTCTCGGCGTCCCACGTGGCCTACGACCTGATCACCCTGATGGCGGACCTGCGTGCGGGCAAGAGCATCGAGGACGCCGCGGGCGCCTGAGTGGCAGGGGCGCCTGGGGCGGCAGACAGGGCCATGTCATCTGAACCACCGCCCAGGTAATCTTTCGGCAGTTTTCGTGCCTGGAGCGCGGCTCAGATGACGTCGGTACCGGAGCGGGGGTCCGCCAGGGCGACGGCGCGGGCGACGAGTGCCTCGAGCCCCCACTCGAAGGGGTCGTCGGCGTAGGGGTTCGCCGGCCCCCGCCCGTCGGAGTCGTCGGAGACCCGCACGGTGAAGGCGCTGACCACGTCCTGGAACACCGGGGCGTCGGTCTCCTCCGGCGCCGAGGAGAAGATCTCGGTCGGTGCGTTGGCGTCCATCGCCGAACCGTAGAGGAAGGACTCGAAGGCGATGACCACCGACACCACCCGGTCGCGCGGCACACCGGCCGCCATCAGGCCGGACGCCACGGTGTCGTACATGCGCCGCGTGGCCGGCGCGCCGGAGACCGGCATCGTGGCGATCAGGGGGACGAGCTCGGGGAAGGCGGCGAAAACCTCCCGGTAGGAGCGCGCCCAGTGCCGTAGGGCGTCCGGCAGCCCGGCGGCAGCACCGTCAGCCTCCGTGAGCGCGCCGAGCGCCGAGGCGTCCACCCCGGACATCACGGCGTCCTCGACGAGCAGCAGCAGGTCAGCCTTGTTGCGGATGTGGTTGTACAGGGCCGAGACGGCCACGCCGAGCCGGTCGGCGAGTCGTTTCATCGTCAGGCGTGACTGGCCCTCGTCGGTGACCAGGGCGAGTGCGGTCTCGGCGATGCGGTCCCGGTCGAGCACCGGGGCGGACGGACGCCCGGCGCGGCGGCCCCTGCCCCGCGGTGATTGTTCCTCTTCCACAACCATTCCGCCCTCTCCAGTCGTCTGCGCCACGGCCCGGGCCCGGTCTGGCCCGCGATGTCACAGGTATTTTACATTCGCGTCTAAACCCGCATTATCCCAGGTGACGGGCACTCATGGGAAATGAGAGGCCCCCGCAGCGCCCGTCACCGCGCATATTTTTCGGTCCCGGGGTCTGGCGCACGGCCGGTGAGAGCTGTACCGTCTCGTTAAACGAACGTGATTCATTTAACAAGGAGGACACATTCATGAGCCCCACCACCCGTGAGAGCGACGTCGTCGTCATCGGTGCCGGTCCCGCCGGACTCACCGCCGCCTACACCCTGGCCAAGGCAGGCAGGTCCGTCACCGTCCTGGAGGCACGCGACCGGGTCGGTGGACGCACCTGGAACGGCGCCGCCCTCGACGCCGACGGCGCACCCCACTTCATCGAGATCGGCGGCCAGTGGATCTCCCCCGACCAGACCCGACTCACCGAACTCGTCGACGAACTCGGCCTGGACACCTACCCGCGCTACCGCGAGGGCAAGTCCGTCTACGTCTCCCCCGACGGCTCCCGCCACACCTACGAGGGTGACCGCCTCCCCTGCTCGGAGCACACCGAGGCCGAGATGGACAAGCTCATCAAGCTCATGGACGACCTCACCGAGGAGGTCGGCGCCGAGGCCCCGTGGGCCGCCGAGCGTGCGCAGGAACTCGACACCGTGCCCTTCCGCGACTGGCTCGGCCAGCACAGCGACGACCCCGAGGCCATCGACAACGTGTCGATCTACGTCGCCTCCGGCATGCTCACCAAGCCGTCCTACGCGTTCTCCACCCTGCAGGCCGTGCTCATGGCAGCCTCCGCCGGCTCCTTCTCCAACCTCGTCGACGAGGACTTCATCCTCGACCGCCGCGTGGTCGGCGGCATGCAGTCGGTCTCGCTCACCCTCGCCGAGAAGATCCGCGGGCTCGGCGGCGAGATCGTGCTGTCCTCCCCCGTGCGCGAGGTGACCTGGTCCACCGTCGACCCCGACACGCAGGACGCCGCCAACGGCATCGCCGCCGACGTCCGCAACGGCGCGCCCGGCGCCGACGGCGCCCCCGGTGAGGTCACCGTCGTCGCCGACGGTGCGACCGTCCACGCCCGCAACGTGGTGCTGGCCGTGCCGCCGAACCTGTACAACCGCATCCAGTACGTGCCGCCGATGCCCCGTGAGCAGCACATCGCCCACCAGCACATCTCCATGGGCCTGGTCATCAAGATCCACGCCGTCTACGAGACCCCGTTCTGGCGTGACAAGGGCCTGTCCGGCACCTCCTTCGGCGGCGGACGCCTGGTCCAGGAGGTCTACGACAACACCAACGTGCAGGTCGACGCCGACGGCAACCCCGTCGAGGACGCCAACGGCACCCTCGTGGGCTTCATCTCCGACGTCTACGCCGAGCAGATGTGGGCCCTGTCCGAGACCGAGCGCAAGGAGGCCATCCTGTCGGCCATGGCCGACTACCTCGGCCCGGAGACCATGGAGCCCATCGCCTTCTACCTCTCCGACATGGCCGCCGAGGAATGGACCCGCGGCGCCTACGCCACCAGCTACGACCTCGGCGGACTGCACCGCTGGGGACACCTGCAGAACCGTCCGACCGGCCCGATCCACTACGCCTGCTCCGACATCGCCGCCGAGGGCTACCAGCACGTCGACGGCGCCGTGCGCATCGGCGAGGCCGTGGCCACGAGCATCCTCGAGGAGCTCTGAGGGGCATGACCACCAACATCGTCGTCGGATACAGCGCGACCTCCAGCGGTCGCGACGCCCTCCACCTCGGCACCGCCATCGCCCGCGAGCGCGACGCCCACCTGCACCTGGTGATGATCATCCCGGCGGACAACCCCTTCACCAGTTCCCTGCCCTACGACGGGAACTACGAGAAGATCCGCAACAGGCAGCTGCAGGACTGGCTCGACGAGGCCGCCACCACCGTGCCCGACGACGTCCGGTGCTCCACCCACCTGATCAGCCACCCCTCCGTCCCCGAGGGACTGCTCGAGGCCACCCACCGCCTCGGCGGGGACCTGATCGTGGTCGGCCCACGCCCCGGTGCGGTCCTGCACCGCCACCGGCTCGGCACCATGGCCACCAACCTGCTGCACACCGCCGACGTCCCGGTGGCCCTGGCACCCACCGGCTACAACCACCCCGGGCCGCTCGGCCACGTCACCGCCATGTTCGGCCCGCGCCGCGGCGCCACCGACCTCGTCGGCGAGACCATCGCCACCGCACGCTCACGCCACATCCCGCTGCGCCTGGTCTCCCTGGTCACCCAGGACATCGCCGACCGCACGGCACCGCAGGACGCTTCGGCGGTGACCAGCGGCGTCCTGCACGACCTGCAGACCTACGCGTCCCGGCGACTCGCCGAGGACGCCGCCGAACTCGTCGAGGACGGCCACGCCACCACCCACATCGCCACCGGACGCGACGTCCCGGCCGCCATGGCCGAACTGTCCTGGCACCCGGACGAGATCGTGCTCGTCGCGTCCTCCCGCCTGGCCGCCCACGGCCGCATGTTCCTGGGCTCCACGGCGAAGAAGATGCTGCGCGTCGCCCCCGTCCCGGTGGTGGTGATCCCCGCCGGCTACACCGCCTACAGCGCTGCCGGCGACCCGACCACCGGGAGGCTGCCATGAGTACCGCCACCAACGAAACGTCCGGCACCACCGCCGGAACCACGTCCAGCAGCACACTGCCCAGCGACAAGGGCCTGGCCAAGGGTCAGATCGGGGTGCTCGGCACCGTGGTCATCGGCATCGGCTGCATCGCACCGGCCTACACCCTGACCTCGGGGCTGGGACCGACCATCGCCGAGGTCGGCTCGCACGTGCCTGCCGTCCTGATCCTGGGTTTCCTGCCGATGCTGCTCGTCGCCTTCGGCTACCGCGAGCTCAACTCCCGCTTCCCCGACTCCGGCACCTCCTTCACCTGGGCCACGAAGGCCTTCTCCCCGTGGGTCGGCTGGATGGGCGACTGGGGGTTGATCGCCGCCACCGTGATCGTGCTGTCCAACCTCGCCGCCGTGGCCGTGGACTTCCTCTACATCCTGCTCGGCCAGATCCTCGGCAACGACGACATCGCCAACCTCACCCGCAACCTGTGGGTCAACATCCCCACCACCCTGGTGTTCATCGCGATCGCCGCCTGGATCTCCTACCGCGGGCTGGGCTCCACGAAGATGCTGCAGTACATCCTGGTCGCCATCCAGCTGGTCGTGCTCACCGCCTTCGCGGTGTCCGCGATCGTGCAGGCCAACAACGGCAGCTCCTTCGACCCCACCCCGGTCAGCCTGGAGTGGTTCAACCCCGCCGGCATCGAGGACTTCTCCGTGATCGCCGCCGGCATCTCGCTGTCCATCTTCATGTTCTGGGGCTGGGACACCACCCTGACCATGAACGAGGAGACCAAGGACCCGAAGACCACCGCCAGCCGGGCGTCCACGATCACCGTGGTGATCATCATCGCCCTGTACACGCTGTGCGCGGTGGGCGTGGTCGCCTGGGCCGGCACCGGCACCGAGGGCCTGGGTGCGGGCAACCCGGAGAACCAGGAGTCGCTGTTCGCCGCCCTGGCCTCCCCGGTGATGGGACCGTTCGCGATCCTCATGTCGATCACCGTGCTGACCTCCTCGTTCTCCTCGCTGAACTCCACGATGATCTCCCCGTCACGCACCATGCTGGCGATGGGCTACTACCGGGCGCTGCCGCCGGTGTTCTCGAAGATCAGTCCGCGCTACCGCACGCCCTCGATCGCCACGGTGGCCTCGGCGGTGGCCGCCGGCGTGTTCTACACCGTCACCCGGCTGATCAGTGAGAACGCCCTGTGGGACACGATCACCGCACTGGGCCTGATGATCTGCTTCTACTACGGCATCACCGCCCTGGCCTGCGTGTGGTACTTCCGACGCGAACTGTTCGTGTCCCCGCGCAGCATCGTCTTCCGTTTCCTGTTCCCCCTGATCGGCGGGGTGTTCCTGCTGGTCATGTTCGTGCAGACCGCGGTGGACTCCCTCGACCCGGACTACGGTTCCGGCAACTCGATCGCCGGGGTGGGCATGGTCTTCATCCTCGGCGTGGGCGTGCTGCTCATCGGCGTGGCCCTGATGTTCTGGAC
>JAKDIS010000163.1 GCA_030450335.1 Corynebacterium sp.
GTGGCGGGGGTCACCGACGGTCGCGGGTAGGATTGACCGCGACCACAAAAGACACCGGGGCGACGACTACCCCGACCATCCCGCGCAGGAGGACACGCATGCCCGTCACGAGCGACCGTCCCGACGTCACCATCCCCGACGTCGGAATCCACGAGTACCTCTACGGCGACCTGTCCCCCGAGGACGAGGACCGCATCGCCGTCGTCGACCTCGCCGGAGGCACCGAGACGTCCTACGCCACGCTGCGCAGCCACGTCGACTCGGTCGCCGGGTGGCTCTCACGCCACGGTGTCGCCAAGAACGACGTCGTCGCCCTGCACTGCCCGAACTCCGTGGAGTTCATCGTCGCCGCCCACGCCGTGTGGCGTCTCGGCGCGGTGCTGACCCCCGTGCCGCTGCTGGCCTCCCCGCCGAAGGTCGCCGAGCAGCTGCGCGACTCCCACGCCGTCATGCTGCTCACCCTCGCCGGGCTGGGCGACGGCGGTGAGGAGGCCGCCGAGCTCGCCGGGCTGCCCGGTGAGCGGCTCATCCACCTCGACACCTCACGGGGCCTCAACCAGATGCTCGCCGAGCGCAGCACTCCCCCGTCGGTGTCCTTCGACCCGTCGACCCAGCTCGCCGCTCTGCCGTACTCCTCCGGGACGACCGGGCTGCCCAAGGGCGTGCGGCTCACGCACCGCAACCTGGTGGCCAACATGGCCCAGGTCGAGGTCTCGGGCCCGGTCACCCGCGAGGACGTCGTCTTCGGTGTGCTGCCCTTCTTCCACATCTACGGGCTGACCACCCTGGCCAACCTCACGCTGCGCCTGCGCGCCCGCCTGCTCACCGTGCCGCGCTTCGAGCTCAACACCTTCCTGCGCAACCACCAGAAGCACGGGGTGACCTTCACCTTCATCGCCCCGCCGGTGGCCCTCGCTCTGGCCAAGCACCCCGAGGTCGACAACTACGACCTCTCCGCCCTGCGCGGGGTGCTCTCCGGTGCCGCGAGCCTCGACGGGGAGCTCGCCACCGCGGTGCACGACAGGCTGGGCATCGAGGTGTACCAGGGTTACGGGCTCACCGAGTCCAGCCCGGTCACCCACGTGAACCTCGGCGACGGGCTGTCCCCCGGTTCCGTGGGGCGCCCGGTGGCCAACACCGAGCACAAGCTCGTCGACCCGGACACCGGCGAGGAGATCGCGGTGCCGTCAGGGACAGACGGGACAAGCGGTGAACTCAGCGCGGCCGGTGAACTGTGGGTCCGTGGCCCGCAGATCATGGACGGCTACCTCGGGAACCCCGAGGCCACGGCCGACGCCCTGCCCGGCGACGGGTGGCTGCGTACCGGCGACCTCGCCCATCAGGGTGCCTCCGGGGAGGTGTTCATCGTCGACCGGGTCAAGGAGCTGATCAAGTACAAGGGCTACCAGGTCCCGCCGGCCGAGCTCGAGGCCCTGCTGCTCACCCACGAGGCCGTGGCCGACGCCGCGGTGGTCGGTGTGACCGACGCCGACGGCGAGGAGATCCCCAAGGCCTTCGTCGTCGCACAGGACCCGGCCGCCGCCGGTGACGAGCTCGCAGACACCCTCGTCAGCTTCGTCGCCGAGCGTGTGGAGCCCTACAAGAAGCTGCGCGCGCTGCAGTTCATCGCCGAGGTCCCGAAGTCCGCGACCGGCAAGATCCTGCGCCGTTCACTGGCCTGACGGTGCCGGGGCACCCCGGTCGAGTGCCACCACGGTGACCGACCCGGGCGCGACCTCGGTGTAGCCGGCGTCGCGCACGACGGCCGCGCTCCCGTCCGCCCCGCTCCCGTCGGACGCACCGGTGTCCTGCGTGCCGGCGCCCCGTTCCCTGCGCTCCGCCTCGGCGCGCACCACCTCGAAGCGTCCGGCGTCGACCTCGCAGACGTGCAGCGGGAACCCGTCCTGCGCCCAGCGCCACGCCCGCCCGCGGCCCATGGCCGCGGCCAGCAGCATCGAGCCGTGGGCGACCTGGGCGGCGGCCTTGCCGACCGTCATCGTCAACGAGGCGTCCACGTAGACCACCGGGTGGTCGTCGGCGTCGAGCACGCCTTCGGCGTCCTCGGGCAGGGGCAGGTCAGTGCCCTCGATCTGCAGCCGGTTGATCAACGCCGGTGTCTCGGTGACCGGGCAGGCGGGGAAGGCGCGTACCGATGCAGGACGCTGCGGGTCCCCCACGCTGGCGGTCACACCCGGCAGCGACTGGACGTCCGACCACTTCTTGTTGCGCGCCCGGCGGGCGATCTTGCGGATCCGCGCGCCGTACCAGTTCATCAACGCCTCAGCGAAGGCCGTGTCCTGCCCGGCACGCTCGTCCAGGCAGACGGAGACGCAGGCGATCGCCGCGGCCTCCAGAAGGTCACGACGCTCCGGGCGCGGCTCGTGCGGGAGGTGCAGCACCAGCGGCATCGCCTGCACCGTCGACGGGTCGGACGGGTCCTCGCCGTCGGGTCTGTCGCCGTCCTCCCCCAGCACCGTGCGCAGACGGTCGTGTGCGAGCGCGAAGGACACTCAGCCCTCCAGCGGGACGCGGTGGTAGCTGCCGTCCTCGAGGTCGGCGGCGTCGATCTCCTCGCGGTCGATGCCGAGCATGAACAGCACCTCGTCGAGGAAGGGGTGGTTCACCGTGGCGTCGGCGACCTCGCGCAGGGCGGGCTTGGCGTTGAAGGCGATGCCCAGCCCGGCGACCGAGAGCATGGCGATGTCGTTCGCGCCGTCGCCCACGGCCACGGTCTGGTGCAGGGCGATGCCGTTGGACCAGGCGAACTCCTTGAGGCTTTCGGCCTTGACCTCACGGTCGATGACCTGGCCGATGACCCGGCCGGTGAGCTTGCCGTCGATGATCTCCAGGGTGTTGGCGCGGTAGAAGTCCAGGCCGAGTTCGCGGGCCAGCGGCTCGAGGACCTGGACGAAACCGCCGGAGACCGCCCCGGTACGGAAACCGAGACGCTTGAGGGTGCGCACGGTGGTGCGTGCGCCCGGGGTGAGCTGCACCATCTTCGACACCTCGTCGATGACCGAGGCGTCCAGCCCGGCCAGCGCCTTGACCCGCTCGTGCAGCGACTCGGAGAAGTCCAGCTCCCCGCGCATGGCACGCTCGGTGACGGCGGCGACCTCCTCCTCGCGTCCGGCGTGGGCGGCGAGCATCTCGATGACCTCCTGCTGGATCAGCGTGGAGTCCACGTCGAAGCAGATCAGCCGGGGGGCGCGTCGGGTCAGGCCGGCGCGCTGGATGGCGATGTCCACGCCGGTGGCGTGCGAGACGGCGGCGAGGGCCTGGCGCAGTTCCGCACTGCCGCCCGGGGCGGGGTCGGCGGCGGTGACCTTGAGTTCCAGCCCGGTGACGGGGTAGTCGGCGATGCCGCGGATGCGGTCGATGTTGGCCCCGTGGTCGACGAGGGTCTGGCCGATGGCGGAGATGTGCTCGGCGGTGACGGGGTTACCCAGCACGATGACGGCGTGGGTGGAGCGTGCACGGCTGCCCTCGAGCTCGTCGTCGACGTCGAGGGTGACGGTCATCGCCCGGCTGGAGAGTTCGTCGGTGAGTTCCTGGCGCATGGCCTCGGTGCTGCCGGCGACGACGCCGATGTAGGCGGCGAGGTTGAGTGTGCCGCGGAAGTTCGCCTGTTCGACGTCGAGCAGTTGCACGTCGTGGTCGGCGAGGATGCGGAAGAAGTCGGCGGAGACGCCGGGGGCGTCCGGTCCGGTGACGGTGACGACGCCGGGTGAGAGCCCGGGTGCGAGGCTGACGGTCAGGTGACGGGAGGAAGTCTGCTGGTCCACGGGACTCATTCTGTCATGGTTTCCCTGACACACGAACAGCCGCACCCCGCGTAGTCGGGGTGCGGCTGTCTCTGTGGTGACTGTGGTGGCGGCGTGGTGGTGCCGCGCCTGCGGTGGGCCCTAGAAGTGGCGTCCCACGTGCGCTTCCTCGCGGGCCGTCTTCACCATGTGCGGGTAGTGCAGCTCGAAGGCCGGACGCTCCGAACGGATCTTCGGCATCGAGGTGAAGTTGTGGCGCGGCGGCGGGCAGGAGGTCGCCCACTCCAGGGAGTTGCCGTAGCCCCAGGGGTCGTCCACGGTGACGATCTCACCGTAGCGCCAGGACTTGAACACGTTCCACACGAACGGCAGGAC
>JAKDIS010000047.1 GCA_030450335.1 Corynebacterium sp.
CCTACTTCGGCAACGACCACTTCGCCGAGTTCGCCCCCGGCATGAAGAGCATCGACGACGCGCTCGAGCTGCGTGCCCGCATCACGGGCGCCTTCGAGCGCGCGGAGATCACCGACGACCCCGCCGAGAAGGCCCGCCAGCTGACCTTCGTCATCGTCGGCGCCGGCCCCACCGGTGTGGAGCTCGCCGGCCAGCTCGCCGAGATGGCCCACCGCACCCTGCGCAACGAGTTCCGTCGCACCGACACCGAGCAGACCCGCATCCTGCTCGTCGACGGCGGCCCCCAGGTCCTGCCCCCGTTCGGCAAGAAGCTCGGCCGCAAGGCCCAGCAGACCCTGGAGAAGCTCGGCGTCGAGGTCGTCACCGACTCCCTGGTCACCAACGTCGACCGCGACGGCGTGACCTGGAAGAACATGAAGACCGAGGAAGAGACCACGGTCGCCGCGTACTGCAAGATCTGGTCCGCCGGTGTGGCCGCCAGCCCGCTGGGCAAGCACATCGCCGAGCAGATCGACGGCATCGAGGCCGACCGTGCCGGCCGCGTCCCGGTGAACAAGGACCTCTCCGTGGGCGACCACAAGGAGATCTTCATCGTCGGCGACATGATGAGCCTCGACAAGCTCCCGGGCCTGGCCCAGGTCGCCATCCAGGGTGGCGAGCACGCCGCCTCGATCATCCGCGCCGAGGTGGAGCAGGGCGCCACCGAGCGTCCGGACTTCAAGTACTTCGACAAGGGCACGATGGCCATCGTCTCGCGCTTCAACGCCGTGGTGAAGCTGGACAAGGCCGAGATCTCCGGCCCGATCGGCTGGCTGATGTGGCTCGCCGTGCACCTGATGTTCATGGTCGGCTTCCGCAACCGCTTCGTCGCCGCCTTCAGCTGGGGCCTCAACACCCTCTCGGCCAACCGCTGGCACCTGGTGGCCACCCGCCAGCAGCTGCACGCCCGCAACGCGCTGCGCAAGCTGCGCACCCTCGAGGACGAGCAGGACATCCGCTCCATCGAGGTCCGCGACAACCTCAAGTTCGGCGACGGTCGCGACACCCGCGCCGTGGCCGACTAATAGCCGACTAGTTTTCGGCTAGTTCCGGCTAGCACCTCCGGATCAAGCCCGGGGCCGTTCCCTCTCGACGGCCCCGGGCTTTCGCGTGTGCGCACACACGGTAGGCTGGACTGCTGAGACTCGGGGTGCGCGGAACGACCCGCGCTGAGATCACACCCGTAGAACCTGCTCTAGTTCGAACTAGCGAAGGGATGGTCCGTGTCAGACACGCTCGCCACCACCGTTGACATCATCAGTTCCCTGCGTCGGGACCAGCCGTTGGTGCAGTGCATCACCAACCAGGTCGTCCCCCAGGTCACCGCCAACGTCCTCCTCGCCGCGGGTGCCGCCCCGGCGATGGTCGACACACCTGAGGAGGCCGCCGAGTTCGCGGCCCTGGCCTCGGGCCTGCTGGTCAATACCGGCAGCCCCACCGCCGCCCAGTACACCGCGATGCGCGAGGCCGTGCGCGGTGCGAACGCCGCCGGCACCCCCTGGGTCCTCGACCCGGTGGCCTGCGGCGGCCCCGCGGCGCGCACCGAGTTCGCCCGTGAGGTCGTCCTGCGTCGTCCCGCCGCCGTGCGCGGCAACGCCTCCGAGGTCATCGCCCTGGCCGGACGCTCCGGCGGAGGACGCGGCGTCGACGCCACCGACGAGGTCGACACCGCCCTGCAGGCCGCACGCTCTCTGACGGAACGTACCGGCGGGGTCGTGGCGGTCTCCGGCGCGCGCGACCTCATCGTCTCGACCGGACGGGTCACGTGGCTGACCTCCGGCGACCCCATGATGCAACGCGTCATCGGCACGGGCTGCTCCCTCGGCGCGCTCACCGCCGCCTATCTCGGCGCAGCCGCCTCAGCAGGTACTGACGCGCACGACGCCGTCCTCGCCGCCCACGCCCACGTCGGTGCCGCCGGCACGCTCGCCGCGCGGGACGACTCGGGACAGCTGCGCGGCCCGGGCGGCTTCGCCGTCGCCTGGCTCGACGCACTCGACACCGTCTCGCAGGACCCGGGCCTGGTCCCCGGGCTCGTCTCGGCGATGGAGACCGCCGAATGACCCCGGTGAGCGTCCCCGCCCCTTCCCGCGTGGACTGGGGTCTCTACCTGGTCACCGACCCGGAACTCGGCGGTGGCCGCGACGCCGTGGCCGGCGTCGTCGCCCGGGCGGTGCAGGGCGGGGTCAGTGTGGTCCAGCTCAGGGACAAGACCCTCGGCGACGAGGAGTTCACCGCGCGCGCCGCCGAGCTCGCCGAGGTGCTCGCCGGAACTGGCGTGCCCCTGTTCGTCAACGACCGGATCGACACCGCCCGCCGGCTCGGACTGCACCTGCACATCGGGCAGGACGACATCGACTACCCCACCGCCCGGGACCTGTTGCCCGACGACCTGATGATCGGACTGTCCGTCGACGACCACGCCCAGGTCGACCGGATCGCCGCGCTCATGCGTGACGGGGTGCGTCCGCCGGACGTCCTCGGACTGGGCCCGGTGGAGCTCACCGACACCAAGACCGACACCGGTCGCGCGCTCGGGGTCACCGGCCCCGGCAGCGTCGACGACCTGGCCGCCCACGCCCTGGAGCTGGGGATCCCGTCGGTGGCCATCGGCCACGTCAACGCCGCCAACGCCGCCGCGCTGGGTGCGTCCGACGTGGCGGGGATCTGCGTGGTCTCGGCGGTCATGGCCGCCGACGACCCCGCCGCGGCCGCCCGCGACCTGCGCACCCTGTACGAGAACACCGGCACCAGCCCCCAGACGAGTGAGGCCCACACATGATCCCCCGAGTACTCAGCATCGCCGGCACCGACCCCACCGGGGGCGCGGGCGCACAGGCCGACATCAAGTCCATCGGCGAGGCCGGCGGCTTCGCCATGAGCGTGGTCACCGCACTCGTCGCACAGAACACCCACGGCGTGCGGCAGGTCCACGCACCCGACACCGACTTCCTCCTCGCCCAGCTCGACGCCGTCTTCGACGACGTCACCGTGGACGCGGTGAAGATCGGCATGCTCGGCACCGCCGAGATCACCCGCACGGTGACCGGCTACCTGGCCGCACACCCGGTCCCGGTGACCGTGGTCGACCCGGTGATGGTGGCCACCAGCGGCGACCGGCTGCTCACCGAGGACGCCGAGGCAGCCCTGGTCGAGCTGTGCCGGGCCGCCGACGTGATCACCCCGAACCTCGCCGAGCTCGCCGTGCTCGGCGGCACCCAGGTCGCCGCCGACCTGGACGAGGCCCTGTCGCAGGGGCGCCGGCTCTCCGCGGACCTGGACACCACCGTCATCGTCAAGGGTGGGCACCTGTCCGGCCCCACCGCGGACAACGCGGTCGTCGCCCCGGACGGCACCGTGACCACCGTGCCCGTCGCCCGGGTCACCACCCACAACACCCACGGCACCGGCTGCTCGCTGTCCTCGGCCTTGACGACCCGGCTCGCCGCCGGGGAGGACACCGCGACGGCACTGCACTGGTCCAGCCGCTGGCTGTCCGAGGCCATCCGCCACGCCGACGACCTGCACGTCGGCACCGGTAACGGCCCGGTCGACCACACGCACCGTTCCCGGCGTCTCGCCGCGGCCTCGGACACCACCCCCTGGGAGCTCACCGCAGGTGTCCCGGAGCTGCTGGACAGCCCCGGGGAGCTCGCCGCCGTCGGCGCCGCGCACGACGAGGTCACCCCCCACATCCCCGGGGCCGGCCCGTGGACCACGGCCCTGTGGCGCGCCCAGTCCGCACTGGTGAGCCAGATCAACGCCCTGCCGTTCATCACCGACCTGGGGGCAGGCACCCTGCAGAAGGCTGACTTCGACTTCTACCTCGCCCAGGACGCCGTGTACCTGGCGCAGTACTCCCCGGCGCTGGCGGCGCTGGCGGCCTCCGCGCCGGACCAGGCGTCGTCGCTGTTCTGGGTGAAGGGTGCCGCGGAGTGCCTCGAGGAGGAGGCGTCCCTGCACCGCACGTGGCTGGGCGACGCACCCGCCGTCGCCCCCTCCCACGTCACGGCGTCCTACACGGCCCACCTCACGCGCAGCGTGCAGTCGCGCGACCACGTGGTCGGCGCGGCGGCGGTGCTGCCGTGCTACTGGCTCTACGCCGAGGTCGGGATGGATCTCGCCGCGGGGTCCACGCCGGACAACCCCTACGCCGCCTGGCTGGACAGCTACTCCGGTGAGGACTTCACCGCCGGCGTCCGGCAGGCGATCTCACTGGTGGAGGACGCCTTCGCCACCGCTGGTCCGCGTCAGCGCGCCGAGGCCGCCCGCGCCTTCCTCGACGCCTCGCGGTGGGAGCTCGAGTTCTTCGACCAGGCGCACCGCCGCTGAGCGGACGGCTGCCGGGGTCACCGGGGCTGGCCAACGCTACTTGCTGGGCACCACCACGGTCCGCAGTTCCGTGGTGGCGCACAGCTTGCCGGACGCGGCGTTGACGTGCTCGATGCGCCACAGCTGACTGGTCCGGCCGGTGTGCACGGCGCGTGCCGTCGAGCGGATCACGTCGCCGGGGGTGGAGGGGCGCAGGAAGTTCGTGGAGTTGGTGGTGCCCATCACCAGACCGCCGCCGCCGGCGATGTAACCGGCGAAGGACCCGGCCGACTCCCCCATCGTCGCGTAGATCCCGCCGTTGGTGATGCCCCAGGGCTGCACGTGGTCCTCGGTGATCGTGAGCTCCACGACGACCTCCGGGAGGAACTCGACGTAGCGCAGGCCCAGCGTCCGGTCCAGTGACGGGATCGACGTGGCGAAGATCTCCGAGAGCTCGGCGGTCTGTGCCTCGGTGAGCTCCGAGGAGCTCGCCGAGCCCATCAGCTCCAGCATCCGTTCCATGGCTGCACTCTGCCCGGTGGCCGTGTCGTTCTGCGTCACTGTCTGTCTCTCCCTCACGTACGTGTGCTCCGGCTGCTCCGGTGTGTTTCCCGGTGAGTCTAGCGACAGTCGGACCGCCGCGGGCGAAGATGGACGGGTGGGCGCTATCATGGTGCACCATGACAGATTCCTCCGCACAGATCGGTGTCGTCGGCCTCGCGGTGATGGGTTCCAACATCGCCCGGAACTTCGCCAACCACGATCACACCGTCGCCGTCTACAACCGCACCTCCGCCAAAACGGACGCGTTCATGGCCGAGTTCGGGGACACCGGCAGCTTCGTCCCCTCCGCCACCGTGGAGGACTTCGTCGCCTCCCTCGAGCGTCCCCGCCGTGCCCTGATCATGGTCCAGGCCGGTCCCGCCACCGACGCAGTGATCTCCCAGCTCGCCGACGCCATGGAGCCCGGCGACATCATCATCGACGGCGGGAACGCCCTCTACACCGACACCATCCGCCGCGAGGCGGAGATGTCCGAGCGTGGCCTGCACTTCGTCGGCGCCGGGATCTCCGGCGGCGAGGAGGGCGCACTCAACGGCCCGGCGATCATGCCGGGCGGCCCGGTCGAGTCCTACGAGTCCCTCGGCCCGCTGCTGGAGGACATCTCCGCCAAGGTCGACGGCACCCCCTGCTGCACCCACATCGGCCCGGACGGCGCAGGCCACTTCGTCAAGATGGTCCACAACGGCATCGAGTACGCCGACATGCAGGTCATCGGCGAGGCCTACCACCTGCTCCGCTACGCCGTGGGCATCGAGCCGTCCGAGATCGCCGACATCTTCCGCACCTGGAACGACGGCGACCTGGACTCCTACCTCATCGAGATCACCGCCGAGGTGCTCTCCCAGACCGACGAGGCCACCGGCAAGCCGCTGATCGACGTCATCGTCGACGCCGCCGGCCAGAAGGGCACCGGCCGCTGGACGGTCAAGGCCGCCCTGGACCTGGGTATCCCCACCACCGGCATCGGCGAGGCCGTCTTCGCCCGTGCGCTGTCCGGCGCCCGCGACCAGCGCGCCGCGACCACCGGCAACCTGCCCTCCGGCGAGGTCACCACGCTGGACGCCCTGGGCGTCTCGAAGGACGACTTCGTCGAGGACGTCCGGCGTGCGCTCTACGCCTCGAAGCTGGTGGCCTACGCCCAGGGCTTCGACGAGATCAAGGCCGGCTCCGACGAGCACGGCTGGGACGTCGACCCCCGCGACCTCGCCACCATCTGGCGTGGCGGCTGCATCATCCGCGCGAAGTTCCTCAACCGCATCGTGGACGCCTACAACACCGACCCCGGTGTGCAGTCCCTGCTGCTGGACCCGTACTTCAACACCGAGGTCGGCGGTCTGATCGACTCCTGGCGTCGGGTCGTCGTGGCGTCCACGCAGCTCGGCCTGCCGATCCCGGTCTTCGCCTCCTCGCTGTCCTACTACGACTCCCTGCGTTCCGAGCGGCTGCCCGCCGCCCTGATCCAGGGTCAGCGCGACTTCTTCGGTGCCCACACCTACGAGCGCACCGACCGCGACGGTCACTTCCACACCCTCTGGTCCGCCGACCGCAGCGAGGTGGAAGCGTAACCCGTGTCAGGTCAATCAGAAGGACGACGAAGCGCCAGTGCCGGTGGACAGAACCGGCAGAACCGGCGCCGTAAGGTCGTCCGGGGCAGTCGTGCGGGTGCCTCAGGCACCGCCGGCGGCTCCGAGAATCCCGGCAGACGTTCCGGCAACCGGAGCCAGCAGGGTAACAAGCAGCAGGGCAACAAGCAGCAGGGCGCCAAGCGTGGCGGCCAGCAGGGCAACAAGCAGCGCCCCGCCCAGAAGAACCAGCAGAAGAACCAGCAGCCGAAGGTGCAGCAGCAGGTCCGCCAGCCCAAGGTCGCCGCACCGGTTCCGACCGGCCCGGCCGCAGGCGTGGACACCTCGGTACTCTTCGCCGACATGGGTCTTCCGGACCCGGTGGTCAAGGAGCTGACGGCGCAGGGGCTCAAGCACCCCTTCCCGATCCAGGCCGCCGCCATCCCCGACGGGCTGGCGGGCAAGGACGTCCTGGGACGCGGTCCGACAGGTTCCGGTAAGACGTTCACCTTCGGTCTGCCGCTGATCACCCGTCTCACCGGCGGTGCCTCGCGCCCGGGCAAGCCCCGCGCACTGGTGCTGGTGCCGACCCGCGAGCTCGCACAGCAGGTCGCCGGACGGCTGCGCCCGTTGGCGGAGTCCGTCGGCCAGCGTGTGATCGAGGTCGTCGGTGGCGTGAACATCAAGCGCAACCTCACCGCCCTGGCCCGTCCGGTCGACCTCCTGGTCGCCACCCCGGGGCGTGCCGAGGACCTCATCCGGCAGAAGGCCCTCGACCTGTCCCAGGTCGAGATCGTCGCGCTGGACGAGGCCGACCAGATGGCGGACATGGGGTTCCTCCCGCAGGTTCGCCGCCTCGTCGACCACATCCCGGCGGATGCGCAGCACCTGTTCTTCTCCGCCACCCTCGACGGGGACATCAAGGTCCTCGTCCAGCGGTACATGAACGACCCGATCACGCACTCCACCGGTGAGGTCCGGGCGAAGGTGGACACCATGTCCCACTTCCTCGGTGTGGTGGACGACAAGACCGCCCGCAACGACGTGGTCCTGCAGCTCGGGCGTGCCTCGACCCGCACGATCATGTTCATGCGGACGAAGCACACCGTCGATCGTCAAGTCAAGAAGCTTGTCCGTGACAGCATCCCCGCTGTCGGCATCCACGGCAACAAGGGTCAGGGCGCCCGCACCCGGGCGATCGAGGAGTTCTCCGACGGCCGTGCCACGGTGCTGGTCGCCACCGACATCGCAGCCCGCGGCATCGACATCAAGGGTGTCGACCTGGTGGTGCACATCGACCCGCCGGCCGAGCACAAGGCCTACGTGCACCGCGCAGGACGCACCGCCCGTGCCGGCGAGTCCGGCACCGTGCTGACGCTCACCACCGCGGATACCCGGCGTGAGACCGAGCAGATGATGCGCAAGGCCGGGGTGAGCCCCACCGTGTGGGTGCTCGACCGTCACGGCCTCACCGCCTACCTCGGCGAGCTGGGGCTGGACAGGTAGGACTGGGATGGACATCCTGCTCAGCATCCTGGGGCTGGTCGGCTTCGTCCTGTTGACCGCCGGCACCGGGATCTTCGTGGCCGTGGAGTTCTCCACGACCAGCCTGGAGCGCTCGACGATCGAGGACGACATCGCCGAACGCGGCGACGCCGCCTCGCACATGGTCAAGAAGGCCCACAGCGGCCTGAGCTTCATGCTGTCCGGCACCCAGCTGGGCATCACGGTGACCACCCTGGCCACCGGCTACCTCGCCGAACCGATCCTGGCGAAGTTCTTCACCCCGGTGCTCGAACTCGTCGGGCTCGGCGCCTCCGCGTCGACCTCGGTGGCGCTGGTGCTGAGCCTGGTCATCGCCACGATCCTGTCGATGGTCTTCGGCGAGCTCGTGCCGAAGAACCTGGCGATCGCCAACCCGTTGCAGACCGCACGGCTGCTGACGCGGCCGGTGTGGATCTTCAACACCGTCTTCCACCGGTTCATCCAGCTGATGAACAACGCGGCGAACATGATCGTGCGACGTTTCGGCATCGAGCCCGCAGACGAGCTAGCCTCGGCCCGCTCCCCGCAGGAGCTCTCCGCCCTCGTGCGGCACTCCACCGGTGCGGAGGGCTTCGACCAGTCGAAGGTGCGCATCCTCGACCGTTCGCTGAAGTTCGGCGACACCAGCGCGGAGGACTTCATGACCCCGCGATCCACCGTGGACACCCTGGAGACCACCGACACCGCACTCGACCTCATCCGTGAGGCCCACGAGTCCGGTCACTCGCGCTTCCCGGTGGTCAACGGCGACCTGGACGAGACCATCGGTGTCGTCCACGTCAAGGACGCCCTGACCGTGCCGGCGGACGAACGGGCCACCACCACGGTGCGTGACCTGGCCCGCCGAGTTCCCACCGTGCCCACCAGCCTGGGCGGCGACGCCGTGCTCAACCTGGTGCGCTCGGCGGGCTCGCAACTCGTGCTCGTCGTCGACGAGTACGGCGGCACCGCCGGCATCGTGTCGATCGAGGACGTCGTCGAGGAGATCCTCGGCGAGGTCTGGGACGAGCACGACAACCGTGAGGACTCCGAGGTCCAGCGCAGCGGGCAGTTCTGGGACGTGTCCGGGCTGCTGCGTTGCGACGAGCTGGAGGACGCCTGCGGCTACATCGCCCCGGACGGCCCCTACGAGACCCTCGGCGGACTCATCATGACCACGCTGGGCCGCATCCCGGTCGAAGGCGACCGCGTCCTGCTGCCCCGGGGCGAACGCGACCTGATGGAACGCATGACCGACGGTAACCCGGTGCGCTGGGAGGCGACGGTGGAGTCCATGGACATCCGACGTGTCGACCGGGTGCATCTGCGCCCGGTGCCTGACAGCGGCGCAGATACCGGCACAGACACCGACAACACGGAATCCGCACAGGGAGGTGGTCAGGATGGGTGACCTCTGGGCCATCGCCTTCGCCGTGCTGTTGCTCGGCCTCAACGCCTTCTTCGTGGGCGTGGAGTTCTCGTTGATCTCCTCACGCCGCGACAGGCTGGAGAACATGATCGCCGCCGGCAACCGTCGGGCGGACAAGGTCCTCTACGCCACCGAGCACCTCACGATCATGCTCGCCGGTGCCCAGTTCGGCATCACCGTGGCCTCGGTGCTGCTCGGCAAGGTCGGCGAGCCCGCCATCGCGCACCTCATCGAGGCACCGTTCCACGCCGTGGGGCTGCCGGACAACCTGCTCCACCCGGTGGCGTTCGCGATCTCGCTGCTCATCGTCACGGTGCTGCACATCATCCTCGGTGAGATGGTGCCGAAGAACATCGCGCTGGCCGGCCCAGAGACGGTTGCCACGGTTCTGGTCTCCCCTCACCTGCTGTTCTGCCGTCTGGTGCACCCGGTGATGGTCTTCCTCAACTGGATCGCCCGGGTGACGTTGAAGATGGTCGGCGTGGAGCAGAAGGACGAGCTGGACGCCACGGTCTCGCCCTCGGAGCTCTCGCAGATGATCGCCGAGTCCCGCTCCGAGGGGCTCATCGGCCCGTCCGAGGCGACGCGCCTGTCCAAGGCGCTGAACTCCTCGAAGCGCACGCTCAGCGAGGTGATGATCCCGCTGTCGGACGTCGACACCATCGCCGTCGACGAGACCACCGGACGCATCACCGTCGGCCAGGTCGAAGAGGCGGTGTCGCGTACCGGCTACTCCCGCTTCCCCGTGACCGGGACGGACGACGGTTACCTCGGCTACATCCACGTCAAGGACGTTCTCGACAACCTGCTGGACGCCTCGACGGGCCCCGACCAGCTCGTCGACGAGCACGACATCCGCCCGCTGATCACGGTGGAGGGTGGCGTGAACTTCGACCACGCGATGAAGGAGCTGCGCCGCACGAGCTCGCACATGGCGCAGATCTCCGACGGCGGGGTCGTCGTCGGGGTGATCACCCTGGAGGACGTGATCGAGGAACTCGTGGGAACGGTGAGAGACTGGACCCATGACGACTGACACGCGAGACCTGACCGCCACGGTGCTCACCCCGCAGCAGTGGCGCGCACGCCAGGAACACCACCGCGCGACCGTCGACAAACTCACCGCCGGGCGTCGGGAACGCCGCTCCCGCGGTGAACGTCACCCGGTCTGGGACTTCATGTACACCTACTACCCGGTCACGCCGGGCAAGCTGGGCCGCTGGAACCCGGGCTTCGGCGTGTCACTGGTCGCCGACGGCGACGAGCGTCCCGGCACCGCCGGGACGCTGCGGGAGACGACCGCGCCGGACGGAACGGCGCTGTGGGAGCTGGACGCCGACGCCCTGATGGCCAAGCGCGGCACCAGCTTCACCTACATGCGCCGCCTGCTGGCATCCACGCTGGGGCGTCCGGCGCGGTTCAGCTGCTTCGGCATGCACGAGTGGGCGATGGTCTACCGGGACGCACCCCGTCACCCCGAGCCGCTGCGGCTCGGACGCGAGGCCACCGACGGGGTCGTGGAGGCCAATACGTTGCGGTGCACCCACATCGACGCCTTCCGCTTCTTCACCGAGGACGCCGTGCCGCGCAACACGCTGAACCCCACCCGTGAGACGCAGGCCGACATGGAGCAGCCGGGCTGTCTTCACGCCACGATGGACCTCTACAAGTGGGCCACGAAACTCGGGCCGCTCGTGCCCGGGGAGCTGTGGCTGGACACCTTCCGCCTGGCGTGCGACGTGCGCCGCACCGACATGGAGGCCAGCCCCTACGACCTTTCCGCCTGGGGTTTCACCCCGGTCGCGGTGGAGACGCCGGACGGACGGGCGGAGTACGTGCGCCGCCAGCGTGACTTCGCCGAGCGCGGCCAGGTGCTGCGCCGGGCGTTGGTGGATATCATCGACGACTTCTTCCGCTCCACGCAGCGGGCATCCCGAGGAAACGGAGACTGACCATGGCACGACACAGCGCAGCGCAGAGCCCGGTCCGGGTGGCCGGGTGGGTGTGGTTCGCCCTCGTGGCGGTGATCCTGGTCGTCGCGCTGGTCGTGGGGTGGTTCGTGTTGGCCTCCCGGCAGTCCTCCGACGAGGCCGAGGGCGCCTGCATCGACGGCGATCAGGAGCTCACCGTGTGGGCGGACCCGGCGGCCGAGGACGTGGCCCGGCAGCTGGTCGCCGACTACAACGACACCGAACCCGTGGTCCGGGACCGGTGTGTGACCGCGTCGGTGGAGGTACGCTCCACCGCCGAAGCCACGCTGGCCTACCGGGGTGGGCAGCCGGGTGTCGCCCCGGTGTGGATCCCCGCCGGCACCGGTTTCATCTCGGGGCTCTCCGGCGCGCCGAACGAGGTGCCTGTGGTGGGGTCGGACGACCTGGTGCACCGGGTCCCCGAGGGGGCCGACGCCGACGTGGCACGCGCCGTGCTGCCCACGGGTGCGGCGTCGATGGTCACCGCCCTCGCCGCGGAAGCGGCCGGCGTCCCCCTGGACATGGAGTCGGACGCCACGCTGGAGGCACTGCGGGCGGCGCCGGACGTTCAGGCCGCCGTGGACGAGAACCTGCCGGTGCTCTCCTCGGCGTCATTGCTCGGCGAGCAGGCTGGCGGAAACGATGCCACCGTCGGCGAGGTGCAGTTCCCGCTGGTGGCCTTCGGGTCCTCCCCTGCGGTGGACGAGAACCAGGCCCGGGCTGCGGCTGACTTCGCGGAGAAGGCCGATGCAGAAGGCACAGGGGAATCAGTTACAGCTGAGCCCGCGTCCCCCTGGCTGAGCAGGGTCGCGGGCGTGTTGGCGGATGTGCCTCTGGGCTGAGAGATCTGGCTAGGAGGACTTCTTCAGACGGCGGGCGGCCAGCTCGTCGGCGGGGTCGAAGGCGCCGTCGGGCTGAACGACGGGTTCGGCCGGCTCGGAGGGGAAGGCGGTGATCGTGCCGCTGAGTTCCTTCATCAGGCCCGGCACGGCGATGCCGAAGACTCCCTGTCCACCGGCCAGGAGGTCGATGACCTCCTCGGCGGAGCGGCACTCGTAGACGGTCTTGCCGTCGGAGACCAGGGTGATGCCGGCGAGGTCGTCCACGCCGAGGTTGCCGAGCTTGTCCACGGCACGGCGGATGTTCTGCAGGGAGATGCCGGTGTCGAGCAGGCCCTTGACGATCTTCAGCACGAGGATGTCGCGGAAGGAGTACAGGCGCTGGGAGCCGGAGCCGTGTGCGGTGCGGATCGACGGCTGCACCAGCTTGGTGCGTGCCCAGTAGTCGAGCTGGCGGTAGGTGATGCCGGCGACCTGGCAGGCGATGGTCACCCGGTAGCCGACCTCCTGGTCGGGACCCTCGACGTCGAACAGGGTGTCCTGCTGCGGTGCCGGGACAGCCTCGCCGGCGGGCGTCGTGCCCTGCTCGTGTCCGGACTCGCCCCGGGCGTCACTGCGCTCCATGCTGATTCTCCTCTGTTCGGCGTGTCTGCTTGCACACCTGTGATTCACTGCTCTCAAGATTAGACGGGATGGCCGTGGAGTCAACAGGTGAGCACGAAAACCTCACCCGGGGGATCCGCATCCCTGACCCTCAACCTGAGGTCGAGGGTAATGCTAACACGAGAATTCACCCGACACCCGTGTAACAACACGCGTGTCATGCACGGAAAAAACAGAGAACCCCCGGCCACGGTCCGTGGCCGGGGGCGTGGAGGAACCGGCGTCAGTGAGGCAGCTTCCCCTTGATCAGCGCCGCGTGCAGTGAGACGACCAGGGCGCTGACCTCCCGGCTGACCTCGGCGGAACGCTCCCGGGCGTTCTCGTCACGACCGTGCGCGACCGGCCCGGCGACCTGGTTGACCAGGTCCGCCTGCCGTTGCGCCTGGGTGACCAGTGTCTTGAGGTGCCGGTGGTCGATCCCGTACTCCCCCATCTTCGCCGCGATGCGCACCACGTCGACGTCGTCGACGGAGAAGAACCCCGCCGCGTCCGGCGTCAGCAGGGAGATCTTCACCAGCGAGGCGACGACCGAGTCCTCCACCCCCGCCCGCGAGGCGACGTCCGCCCGGGTCAGTCGTCGGACGGTCGCCTGACGGAACTGCTCGGGGGTGACCGTGCCGGCCACGGAACGACGCGAGTCCACCGGGGTGACCTTGCCCGAGTCCATCGCCTCGAGCTGCTCCTTGATGACCTTCAGCGGCAGGAAGCTGTCGCGCTGGTTGGCCAGGATGTAGCGCAGCCGCGAGATGTCCTCCGGGGAGAACCGCCGGTAACCAGACTTGCTGCGCTGCGGGGTCACCAGCCCCTCAGACTCCAGGAAACGGATCTTGGAGACCGTGACGTCCGGGAAGTCCGGCTGGAGCTGCTTGAGGACGTCCCCGATCGACGACGTGGGCAGAACCCGCCCGGCGGTGGGCCGGGACTCAGGCTGCGGCTGCCCGGCGGCTGCGGCGTTCGCTGACACAGTGCTCCTCACATCAGGTGCGGGTCCGGTGACGTGGTGTCGACAGGGGTGATACTACCGAAGAGGGTGGACCTCAGGCGTCCTTCGTGCCGTTGAGGAAGACCAGACGGAACTTGCCGATCTGGATCTCGTCGCCGTTGCTCAGCACGGCGGAGTTCTTCGGCTCGCGGTTGACGTAGGTGCCGTTGAGGCTTCCCACGTCGACCACCTCGTACTCCTCACCGTTGCGGCGGAACTCCGCGTGGCGACGGGAGACGGTCACGTCGTCGAGGAAGATGTCGCTGTCGGGGTGGCGGCCGGCCGCGGTCGTGTCCTGGTCGAGCAGGAACCGTGAACCGGCGTTCGGCCCACGCTTGACCACGAGGAGCGCAGAACCCGACGGGAGACCCTCCACACCTGCCGGTGCGGACTCGGACTGCGCACCGGTCTCCATCTCCTTGAGGAGGTCAGCACGGAAGACCGAGGTCGTCTCGACCGATGCTTCCGGGATCCCGGTGTTGTCGCTCATGTTTCAGTTCCTCCTGGAATCTGTTGCAGTGTGACCATGGCTCCGGCCGCAGGTCGCGGCTGGAGCCGATGAGAAGAGCAGACGGTACGCCTGCAAGCCTTTCCCACCATACTACCCGGCGGCCCCGCGAGACTACGGAAAGCCTCGCCGAAACCGGGTACCCCCACCGTGCGGCGGGGTCGTGCGGCTATCCGGAACCCTACCGGAAACCTGCCGGACCCTACCGGAACATCGCCGCGATCGAGCCGACCACGCTGCCTCCGGTGCTGGACAACGGGTTGTCGTTGACCATGTAGGTCCACGTCGCACTCGGCTTGTGCAGTCCCTGGCCGGCCAGGTCCACCCCCTCGGAGGTGATCTCGACCTCGCTGAAGGTCTCCCTCGCCTTGGCGACCGCGCGCTCGGCGAGTTCGCCGAAGGCGGCGATCGACATCCGGTGGAACTCGTCGATCGGGCTCTCGCGGGCGATGGCACGCAGGTGGATCGACTCACGGATGTCGTCCAGGTAGGCCAGGTGGTCGCTCCACTCCACGTCGAGGTGGTAAAGCATGATCTCCCGGGCCGCCTGTTCCAGCACCTCCTCGGGGATGCCCTCGGCCTGCAGGCGTCCGGCCTTCTCCACGTCGTGGTAGCTGAGGTCCTGCCAGGCGGTGTCGGTGTCGAGCACCTTGGCACGCCGGTCGTCGACGATCTCACGCTGGTCGTTGATCAGCTTGTTGTACTTCCACGTCGTGGCGTGGATGTCGAGCATCTGGCCCTCCGCCACGCGCTGGCAGTGGTCGATGAACTGCAGCACCTTGCGCTGTTCCAGGCGTCCGTCCTCGCCGGGCTCGGCGCGCAGCTCCTCACCGGCACCGCCGGTGTTGACCACGTCGTCCTCCAGGGAGACGAAGAACACCGAGGAGCCCGGGTCACCCTGACGCCCGGAACGCCCACGCAACTGGTTGTCCAGACGCTGGGAACGGAACCGCCCGATGCCGACGACGTGCAGGCCGCCGAGCTCCACGACGTGCTCGTGGTCGTCCTCGTCGCGTCCGCCGAGGCGGATGTCGGTGCCTCGGCCGGCCATCTGCGTGGACACGGTGACGTGCCCGGCGCGTCCGGCCTCGGCGACGATGCCGGCCTCCGCCTCGTGGTTCTTGGCGTTGAGCACGCGGCACTGCACGCCGCGTTCGGCCAGAGCCTCGGCCACGCTCTCGGACTCGGCGATGTCCTGGGTACCGACGAGGACGGGCTGACCGGTGCCCTGGACCTCCACGATGTGGTCCACGGCGGCGGCGTCGCGCTGCTCCTCGGTGGTGTAGACACGGTCGGCCTCGTCGAATCGACGGTTCGGCAGGTTGGGGTCGATGACGCTGACGGACAGCTCGTAGAACTGGCGCAGCTGGTCGCTGGCGGCCACCGCGGTACCGGTCATGCCGCACTTACGGGGGTAGAGCCCGAGCAGCGCCTGCACGGTGATCTGGTCGAGGATGCGCCCGCCGTCGGTGACCTGCAGGCCCTCCTTGGCCTCCACGGCGGCCTGCAGGCCGTCCGGCCACCGCTGCAGTTCGGCGACGCGGCCACGCGAGCCGTCGATGAGGGCGACCTTGCCGTCGCGCACGATGTAGTGCACGTCGCGGGTCAGCAGGTGCTGGGCGTGCAGCGCGACGTTGACCTGCGACAGCAGGGCACCCGCGTCCGCACCGTCCACCGCCTCCACAGCGTCCACAGCGTCTGCACCATCCGCGCCGTCCTCTGTATCCGCACCGTCCCCGGCATCCCCGGCGTCCCTGGCAGCACGGGCATCGTCACCGGCACCGTAGAGGGACTCGATCCCGAGGCCCTTCTCCACGAACCGCGCACCGGAGTCGCTGAGGAACACGTTGCGGCGGTCGCCGGAGACCGTGAAGTGCCGGTTCTCCTCCATACGGCGCACCAGGTCGGTGATCTGGCCGGTCGGGGCGGGCCCCGGCTCAGATCCGGCGAGCACGAGGGGCACCAGCGCCTCGTCGACCATCACCGAGTCCGCCTCGTCGATGACCGCCACGTCGGCCGGGGTACGCACCGCGTCCTCCCGGCGGGTGATCAGCTGGTCGCGCAGCACGTCGAAGCCCATCTCGTTGACCGCACCGAAGACCACGTCACGGGAGTAGACGTCGCGGCGCTCGTCGGCCCCGTACTCCTCGGCGATGGCGCCGTGGGTCAGGCCGAAGAAATCGAGCAGCGGGCCCATCCACTGCTCGTCGCGGCCGGCGAGGAAGGAGTTCACGGTGATCAGGTGCACCTTGCGCCCCTGCAGGCCGTAGCCCACCGCGGTCATCGCACCGGTGAGGGTCTTGCCCTCACCGGTGGCCATCTCCACCACGTCACCGACGAGCATGCGCAGGGTGCCCTGCAGCTGGACGTCGAACGGCCGCATGCCGATCGTGCGCTCGGCACCCTCCCGCATCGCCGCGAGCAGCAGCGGTGCGTCGTCCACCGAGGGGGTGTCTCCGGCGGTCACGCAGGACCGGGCGATCTCCACGACCTCGGCGTCGGTGGCGCCGGACAGTCGCTCCACGGCCTTCGCCGACTCGGACACGATCGTCTTCGACTTCTTCTGGTTCGCCGTCGCCGACGAACCCATGGCCTTCCAGAACCAGCCGAATCCGGCCATCCTCGCCTCCGCTTGCTGCATGTCTCAGGGGTCGTGCTTCGCACGCTGTCGGTTGCAAGGATAGTCGGCACGCGCCCGTGCGGCACACCACTGGGGCACTACTGCGGCATTACCGCGGGGCACTACTGTGGGCCGGGTGACTTCGAGAAGCGTGACCTCCGTCGACGTCGAGTTCCGCGGTGCCGACGTGGCAGGACGCCCCGTGCCCGTGATCACCGGCACCGTGGACCTGCCCGGCGACGCGCGCGGGCTGTCCCCGCAGGAGTTCCGTGAGGCCGGCGTCCCGGTCGCCCTGTTCGCCCACTGCTTCACCTGCAAC
>JAKDIS010000048.1 GCA_030450335.1 Corynebacterium sp.
AAACTCGACCGCCCCCGGGGGGGGGCGCCGCCGTCGCCCTGCCAGTCGCCGGTGGCCTCGAGGACCACGCCGCTGGTGGCGACGCGCTCACCGTCCTCGGTGGTGGAGGTGTACAGGATCTTCTCGGCCGTCCCGCCCAGGGTGTCCAGCAGCTGGGGTGCGTCCTGGGAACGGATGACCTCGCCGGGGTCGGCGGGCAGGTCCTGCGGCGGGAGGTAGAACGGGTCGGAGTCGGTGGCGGTGGGTTCGCCGGACGGCGGCGGCCAGCTCAGGTCCTGTGCGACGGCACCGGACAGTCCGACGGTCAGGGCGGTGGAGACCGCGACCGTGCAACTCAGGATCCTTCTCGTGAAGTGCGTCATGCGGTTGAGCCTATAACGGAAGAAACCTTTCGTTGTGAAGTTCAAAGTTTTTGCAGTGACGGTGGTCACCCGACGGCGTGGCCTGGTTGATTCCGTGCGTCCTGACCAGTAGAAATGGGGGAGTGAATCAGTCCACTCCGCAGCAGCCCGGCGACCCCGCCCCGGTCCAGCGGACCGCGGGCCCCGTCCCTGAACCACTGTCGGATCAGGTCGACGAGGCCCGTCCGGTGCGCCGCCGGATCACCAGGTCCCTTGCCGTCCTCACCGCCACGGTGATGGTCGGCGCCCTGGTGTGGGTCGGGCACGCCCCGGCGGGCGAGAACAACGCTGCGCTGGAGAGCTACCGGGAGCAGACGGCGCGGGAGAACGCGGTCGCCGCCTCGGAGAGCATCGTGCCCACCGCCGCGGAGGCGGAGCTCGGCAACGGCCCCCGGTTGGATGGCCCGGCCCCCGGCAACTCGAAGAAGATCACCCTGAGCAGCGGCAACCGCACGCGCGAGGGCATCCTGTCGGTGCCTGCCGACTACGACCCGGAGAAGTCCTACCCGGTCCTGCTGGCCTACCACGGGTACCGGGAGACCGCCCAGGGCTTCCACAACTACTCCGGTTTCGACGAGATGGAGGTGATCACCGTCTCGATGCAGGGCGTGGGCGACTCCTGGGAGGGCGCGCCGTACTCGCGGACGAAGGACGGGGAGGACGTCCGTTTCACCCGCGACATGCTCGCCGCGCTGAACACCACCTACAACGTGGACCGTTCGCGCATCTACGCCGCGGGCATGTCCAACGGCGGTGGCATGGTGGCGAAGCTGGCCTGCCGCGAGCCGCGCCTCTTCGCCGCGGTCGCCTCCGTCGCCGGCGCGTACTACAGCGGGACGCGCACGAACTGCGTGGAGGACGCCGGGCGCGCCCCGTCCTTCCTCGAGATCCACGGCACGAAGGATGAGACGATCAACTACCAGGGCGGTTCCCGCCACGGCGGGGTCTACATGGCCGCCCGTGACCTGGTGGAGGACGTCGCGGCGATGAACCACTGCCAGAGCACGCCGGTGACCACGGCGCTGGCGGGCGACGTGCGTCGTCAGCAGTGGCCGATGTGTTCACCGGGCACCTCGGTGGTGCACCTGCGTGTCGGCGACGGCGGGCACACCTGGCCCGGCGACGCGTCCGGGGAGTCCGGCGCGGCGTCGGACTCCGCCGAGGCCACGTCCTACTCACTCGACGCGACGACCGAGGTGTGGGCCTTCCTCTCCGGCCACCAGCTGACCTAGCTGCCCTGACCTGCCAGTGCGCCCATCGGGTCCCAGGCGGGCAGGACGTGCGGGGTGTCGTCCAACGCCTCGCGGTACTGCTGCGGCAGGCGGTCGCGGTGCACGGCGATCTCGAAGACGTACTGGTCGAACCAGTTGTCGTTCATCGTCCAGAAGCCCTTCTCCGCGGCCTTCGGGCCCCAGGAGTTCTCCACGCGCCAGCGCACGGGACGACCCGCCTCGTCGACGTCCACGCCGGTGAGGACCATGGCGTGGGTCATCTGGGACTCGCCGGTGAGCAGGCGCTGCTCCTTGGTGAGGTCCAGGTCCACACCGTAGAAGCCCTCGTAGTCGTGCAGGTGGGCGTCCCAGACGCCGCGCTCACGGTGCGACTGGGCTGCGGTGTCGCAGCCGAACCACACCGGTGTGCCGTCCTGCAGCGCCTCCAGGGCGGCGGCCTTGATCACGTCGACGGGTGCGTTGAGGTAGGTCACCGGCGCGCCGCCGACGACGTTGCCGAGCTGGTCCACGGTGAAAAGCTCCCCCTTCGGGGAGGACGCCCGGGGGTCGTCGACCACGCACACGTACCCGTCGAGGTCGCCGGGCAGGTAGCGGTCGGCGAACTGGCGGGGCGTGAGCTCGCCGACGCGGTGGAACTCGCCCTTGGCGTCGCGGTACTGCCAGACGAACCGCTGCGGCGGGGTGCCCAGGTGCACGGTGAGGATGCGGTGCACGTCGGCGAGGGTCTCGCGGTGGACGCTGGTGACGTCCGTTCCGTCCGCGCGCATGCGGGACGCCCCGGCACGCAGCGCGGTCGACAGGTCGCGGTTCATCGCCCGGGTGTCGGAGGACGACCGGGTCTCGGGCATGGCGTACTTCGGCACCGCACCGTACTTGTCGACGAGGGCGACGAACATGTTCCACTGCCCGCCGTCCTCCACGGGGTCGGCGAGCAGGTGCTGCACGGTCCGGTCCTCGACGTCACGGTCGGCGAGCCCGGCCATGGCGCCGAGGAAGTGGTTGGCCTTCTCCAGCTTGTCCCAGTAGTGCAGGTAGGTCTGGGAGAGTTCGAGGTCCTTGACGCCCGTGGTCTCCATGACGTCGCCGCGCAGGGCGTTGAGCCCGGCGAAGATCCAGCAGCGCCCGGACTTCTTCTGGTCGGCGACGGCCCAGGAGTCCAGCTTCACCGAGGTGGAGCTGTCCGTGGTGGACAGGACGTCGCGGTCGAGGGTGACGGTCTCCACGTTCGTGGCGGTCGCGGCGTTGCGCGCCATGCGGAAGGACGCGTCGGCGCGCAGGTCGTCGCCGAGGGCGGCCAGACGTGCAGGGTCGAGTGCGGCGGAGGTTGTTGCGGTAGTAGTCATCAGGCCATCGCATCCCAGATCGGAAGGTCGGTCGTGTCGCCGCGGTCGAGTGCGGCGACAGCGTCTGTCAGGTCGTCGGGCAGGTCGTCCGTGAGGCGCCGGCGCGGAACGACGACCTGGAAGACGTTGTCGGCGAACCAGCTGTCGGCCATGGTGCCGTAGCCGCCGCCGGCGAGTTCGGTGTGCTGGGCGTGGCTCTTGGTGCCCCAGGAGTTCTCCACACGCCAGCGCACCTCGCCGGAGGGCGAGCGGTCGTAGCCGGTGAACACCATGCCGTGGGTCAGCCGGGATTCGGCGGTGTCCATCTGCTCGGCTTTGGTGGTGGCGGAGTCGGTGCCGTAGAGGGCGTCGAGTTCGAGCAGGTCGGCGTCCCACACCCCGGCGGTGGCGACGAACTGACGGTTGACGTCGCAGGCGAACCACACCGGTTCCCCGGCGTCGAGGCTGTCCTTCACCAGCCGGCGCAGCGTGTCGACGCCGGCGGTGACGTAGCTGAAGTCCGGGGTGTCCCACATGTTGTTCTCGTGGGTGATGCTGAACGCCCGGCCCGCCTCGTGGCGCGGATCGTGCACCACGCTGACGTAGCTGTCTAGGTCATCGGGCAGCATCTCGGCGGCGAACTGCAGCGGGGTGTAGGTGCCGCCGCGGTGGAAGCCGTTGTCGGAGTCGCGGTACTGCCAGGTGAACTCCGTGGGCGGCACGCCGAGGTGGATGGCGGTGACGCGGTAGGCGTCGTCCAGCGTCTTCTCGATCACCGGCTCGGCGGCCTCACCGGCCAGGACGGCGTCGCGCAGGCGCAACGCCCCGCGGCGCAGGACGGTGCGCAGGCGTCCGTCCAGCTGCGGGGTGCGCCCGGAGGCGAAGGTCTCGGGCATGGCGTAGGACGGCACGGCGCCGTACTTCGCGACGAGGTTGGTGAAGTAGTTCCACTGCCCGCCGTCGGACGCCGCGCCCTGCAGCAGGGCGGCGACGGTGCGGTCGTCGAGGTCGGTGACGCCGTCGCGGAACTGCCGCTCCAGAGAGCGCAGCACATGGTTCGACTTCTCGATCTTGTCGAAGAACTGCAGGTAGGTGTGGGAGAACTCGAACTCCTTCACCCCGAGGTCCTCCGCCACGCGGTGGCGGAAGACGTTGTAGGCGGCGAACATCCAGCAGCGTCCCGACTGCTTCTGGTCGGAGACGCCGAGGCGGTCGAGCTTGACCTCCGTGGTGGGGTCCAGGGCGGTGACGGCGTCTCGGTTGAGCGCGACGGCGTTGACGTCGGCGGCGGTGACGGCGTTGCGCGCGATGCGCAGCGCCCGGTCGCCGACGGCGGAGTCGCGCAGCTCCTCGAGCACGGTCGGGGACAGGGGAGGTGAGAAGTTCATGCGTCCGTTATACCCTCCGGTGTCAGAACGGCACCTCCGCCCCGTCGTCGTGGAACCCGCCGGTGTTGTGCTCCCGGACCACGGCGTAGCGCCGCGACGCCCGCTCGGCGAAGGTGGTGCGTGCGTAGCCGGCGAGCGGGCCGGAGGGTTCGGTGACGAGGGTGTGGCCGTCGTCGACGCTGGTCCACATCACCGTCCCGTCGCCGGCGATGGTCGGGTCTCACCAGCCCAGGGTCTTGAGCAGGTGGTGGGCGCGGCACAGGCACTGCAGGTTGCGGGTGTCGGTGGGTCCGCCGGCGGCGGGGTCGTCGTGGTCGTAGCGCCGCACGTGGTCGAGGTCGCAGTTCGGTGCGGCGACGTCGCAGCCCGGGAAGCGGCAGGTGCCGTCGCGGCCGCGGACGAAGGTGCGGATCTGGGCGGTGGGGACGTAGGACTCCACCTGGTCGTGCCCGGCGACGCGCAGGTGGGTGACGCGCTCCATGAACTGCTCGGTGGCCATCGCGTCCAGCCAGTGGCCGGAGTCGGTGGCGGCGGTGGCGCCGTCGATGTCGCGGTAGAGGTTGAGCGTGACCTTCACCTCCGCGGTGCCGCGGGCCAGGTGCATCATCGCGTCCGCGCGGGAACACCCCTGGTCCCGGCAGACCGCGTCGAGCACGGTGAGGAACTCCTCGGCCTCGACGGCGGGCAGGACGGCGGTGATCGCCGTGGTCTCCTGGTCGTAGGTGTCCACGTTGACCTGACGCCGCGGCCGCTCGGCGGTGGTGGGTGCGGCGTTCGGGTCCAGGGGGCGGGCGAGCTCGTCGACGTCGTCGATGGCCTTGGCGATCCGGTTGTACAGCGTGCGGGGACCGGGCATGGCCTGCTCGTCGCGTCGCGGGGTGAGTACCTTGATCAGTGCCGTCTCCACCTCGGCGAGGAGTGCGGGGTCGTCCTGAGCGACGCCGTCGGCGGCACGGGCCAGGACACGCAGATGGTCGTAGCCGAGCATGCCGCGGCCCAGGTGCACGGACAGACGCGGCATGCGCAGGCAGAGCAGCCCGACGTCGCAGAAGGTCTCCGCACGTCCGCGGGTGATGGAGGTCTGCGCCTGCAGGCGTGAGTAGTGCTCGGTGACGTCCGCGTCGTCCAGCGGGGTGGAGGCGCGGGCGAGGTCGAGCATTGCCACGTTCATGCGGCGGGTCGCGCTCACGGCGGGGGAGGTGTCGACCTCGACCGACCAGTGGGGGCGGTGGCCGAGGTCCCCCATGAGCTCGTTGGCGACGATGTCGAGTTGGCGAAGGAAGTGGGCGTCCTCCCGGAAGCCGTGACGTGGTGGCGGTGGTGTGGTGTCCGTCATGTCGATCACGCTATCAAGGGCCCCGGACATGAAACGACGGAAAGGCGAATCGATCGAACACATGTTCGTCTTACTGCAGGGCCGACGGTGTCGGTGTCCGTGACGGGTGGTTTACTGGTGGCCATGACAGGCACCGCCGACTATCTCGACTTTATTGACTTCATTGACGCGTCCCCCAGCAGCTACCACGCGGCCGCCGAGGTGGCGTCCCGGCTCGCCGCCGCCGGCTTCCACCGGCAGGACGAGAAGGAGACGTGGGACGCCTCGCCCGGCGGGCACTACATCGTGCGCGGTGGGGCGGTGCTGGCCTGGCGCGTCCCCGAGGGGACGGCCGACAGGTTCCGCATCGTCGGCTCCCACACGGACTCCCCGGGGCTGAAACTCAAGCCCGTCGGCGACATCGTCGGGCCCGGAGGGTGGCGTCAGGCCGCCGTCGAGGTCTACGGCGGGGCCATCCTGCCCGCCTGGCTGGACCGCGAACTGCGGCTCGCCGGACGGGTCGTCCTCGCCGACGGCAGCGAGCACCTGGTGCGCACCGCCCCGGTGCTGCGCGTCCCGCACCTGGCCATCCACCTGGACCGCAGCGTGAACAGCGGCTTCACCCTCGACCGGCAGCAGCACATGCAGCCGGTGTTCGCCGTCGGTGACGGCTCGCCGACGATCGGCGAGGTCGTCGCCGGTGCGCTCGACGTGCCCGACGTGCACGCCGACGACATCCTCGCCCACGACCTGATCACCGTCGACGCCCAGCGCGGCGAGGTCTTCGGTGCACGCGGTGACTTCATCGCCGCCGGGCGCATGGACAACCTCAGCAGCGTCTTCACCTCCCTGGAGGCCTTCCTCTCGGCGGAGGACGTCGACGGGGTCGTCCCGGTGCTCGCAGCCTTCGACCACGAGGAGGTCGGCAGCGCGACGACGAGTGGCGCGGCCGGACCCGTGCTCGAGGACGTGCTGACGCGGACCTCCACGGCGCTGGGGGCGGACGTGGAGGGTACCCGGGCGATGTTCGCCCGGTCGTCCTGCGTCTCCGCCGACGCCGCCCACTCCGTGCACCCGAACTACGCGGGCAAGCACGACGCGGTCAACCGCCCCGTCGTCAACGGCGGCCCGGTGCTGAAGGTCAACGCCAACCAGCGCTACGCCTCCGACGCCGCCACCTCCGCGGCGTGGCGCGCGGCATGCCGTGCCGCCGGGGCCCCCGACCAGGTCTTCGCCGGCCACAACGACGTCCCCTGTGGCTCGACCATCGGGCCGATCACCGCCACCCGGCTCGGCATCCCCACCGTCGACGTCGGTATCCCGCTGCTGTCGATGCATTCGGCCCGGGAGATGGCCGGGGTCCACGACCTGTCCTGGTTCACCGACACGCTGAAGGCCTGGTGGGAGCAGTGAGCGAGAACACCCCGTACTGCCGCATCCTCTTCGAGCACCCGGCTATCCCCGGCAACACCGGGGCAGCGATCCGCCTGTGCGCCGGCACCGGTGCCTCGCTGCACCTGGCCGAGCCGCTGGGCTTCAACTTCGACGACAAGCACCTCAGGCGCGCCGGGCTGGACTACCACGACCTCGCCGACGTGCAGGTGCACCCGTCGTTGGACGCGGCGCTGGACGAACTCGCCGGCGCCGCAGGCGCGCGGGTCTTCGCCTTCACCGCCCACGCCGACACCTGGTACACCGACGTCGACTACGAACCGGGGGACGTCCTGCTCTTCGGCACCGAGCCCACCGGCCTGACGGACGAGGCGCTCGCGGACCCACGGATCACCCGGCAGGTGCGCATCCCGATGCAGGAGGGACGGCGCAGCATGAACCTGTCGAACGCGGCGTCCGTCGCCGCCTACGAGGCGTGGCGGCAGGCGGGGTTCCCGGGCGGACGCTGAGGGTGCCATAATGGTGCGGTGACTGATGCGACCAAGCTTGACGGCAAACTGTACCGCGACGAGATCGTCGAGGACCTCACCCGCCGCGTGGCGGCGCTGAAGGAGAAGGGGGTCACGCCGGGGCTGGCCACCGTCCTCGTCGGCGACGATCCGGGGAGCCACTCCTACGTGAAGATGAAGCACCGCGACTGCGAGCAGATCGGGGTGAACAGCATCCGGCGCGACCTGCCTGCGGACGTCTCGCAGGAGGAGCTCAACGCCGTGATCGACGAGCTCAACGCCGACCCGGCGTGTACCGGCTACATCGTGCAGCTGCCGCTGCCGAAGCACCTGGACGAGAACGCGGTGCTCGAGCGCATCGACCCGGCGAAGGACGCCGACGGCCTGCACCCGGTGAACCTCGGCAAGCTCGTGCTGATGGAGCCGGCGCCGCTGCCCTGCACGCCCAACGGGGCGATCGCGTTGCTGCGTCGCTTCGGCGTGGAGCTCGACGGGGCGAAGACCGTGGTCATCGGCCGTGGTGTGACCGTGGGCCGTCCCATCGGCCCGATGCTCACCCGTCGGACGGAGAACTCCACCGTGGTGCTGTGCCACACCGGGACGAAGGACCTCGCCAAGGAGACCCGGGACGCCGATATCATCGTCGCCGCCGCCGGTAAGCCGCACATGCTCACCGCGGACATGGTGAAGCCCGGCGCCGCGGTGCTGGACGTCGGAGTCTCGCGCGTGGACGGCAAGCTCGCCGGCGACGTGCACCCGGACGTGTGGGGTGTGGCAGGTGCCGTCTCGCCGAACCCCGGCGGCGTCGGCCCGCTGACCCGCGCCTTCCTGGTCCACAACGTGGTGGAACGGGCGGAGCGACTGGTGTGAGCGACGCTCCCGACACCACCGACACTGCAGAATCCGACAAGGCCGACCTCGTCGAGCTGACCCCGGCCGAGCGCCGGACGTTGCTGCGCAACCCGCACGATGCGCGGGTGCCGCACTCGCGGCTCAACCAGACGGTGCAGATGCTGCTGGTCGTGGGGTTCGTGCTGGTGATGGTGGTGGGGCTGGTGTTCCTGGTGGCCGACCGCTGGCGTCGTGGCACGGTGACGGTGGGCACCGGCATGCTGGTGCTCGCCGCACTGCGCTGGATCGTGGACGGGGAGATCCTGGGCGTGCTGTCGGTACGCTCGCGCAAGTTCGACTCGCTGTTCTGTGCCGCGGTGGGGGCGGCGATGCTGCTGGTGGCGGTGTCCGTGGACGCGCTGGGCAGCTAGTCGTGAAGCCCGGTTTCGCCAGGACCTTCGCCGAGGGGGAGATGACCCTGGGGCTGACCCTGCCGCTCGGGGCGACCGGCCCGGACCTGCAGGACGTCGCGGCGCAGGTGGACCTCGTCCGGCTGGCGGAGGACGCCGGCGTCGCCGCGGTGTGGGCGCGCGACATCCCGCTGCGGGTCGAGACCTTCGGTGACGTCGGCCAGGTCCACGACCCGTTCATGTACCTGACCTGGCTCGCCGCGCACACCGACCGGATCGCGTTGGGGACGGCGGCGGTGGTGTTGCCGCTGGCGCACCCGCTGCTGCTGGCGAAGCGCTCGGCCGGGCTCGACCGGCTCAGCGCGGGACGCTTCCTCATGGGTGTGGCCAGCGGGGACCGCCCCGAGGAGTTCCCGGCCTTCGGCCTGGAGAAGGGGGAGCGCGCCGCGCTGTTCCGCGAGAACCTGGAGGTGCTGCGCGCGGCGTGGGCGCCGACGGGGCGTCCGGTGCACTGGTCGCGCGGGCGCATGGCGGGTGCGGACGTGGTGCCCACGCCGTCCGGCGGCGCGGTGCCGGTGCTGCCGACGGGGTCGTGTCAGCAGAACATGGACTACAACGCCGCCCACGGCGACGGGTGGCTGACCTACCACCGGTCGCTGCCGCAGCAGAAGGTGATGGTGGACCGCTGGCGGGCGTCCTGCGGCGAGCGGTTCAAACCCTTCGCCGAGTCGATGTGGCTGGAGTTGTCGCAGGACGCCGACCTGCCGGTCGAGGGGCGCGACTTCGGGTACCGCACGGGTCGGCGCGGGTTGCTGGAGATCCTGGCGTCCCAGCGGGCGATGGGGGTCAACCACGTGTCGCTGCACCTCGCCGGGGGTGGGCGACCGGTGGCGGAAGTGCTGGGGGAGCTGGCCGAGCACGTGGTACCGGAGTTCACCGCACTGGACGGGTGATTCCATTCGTGGTGAATGGAACGCTGCGGGGGTCCGGAGGTGGGGCGATAGTGTCTCCTGCGTAGTAGACAGAGCAGTCTGTGCGGAGGAGAGGAAAACCACGTGGCGTTCAAACCCAGCCTGGGGGCGGTACTCGTCGGTGTCGGCCTGGTGGCCGTCGCCGGGGTGTTCGCACTGCCCGGCGGAACCGTCGACGACCCGGGGGTCGTGGACGTCTCGTCCGGCGACGAGCGGTTGAACCTCGTCGCCTACGCCGTCCCCAAGCCCGGTTTCGAGGCCGTGATCCGCGGCTTCCGCGGCACGCCCGAGGGCGCGGACACCGGCTTCGCCGAGAGCTACGGCGCCTCCGGCGACCAGTCGCGCAAGGTTGCCCGCCACCTGCCGACCGACATCGTGAACTTCTCCGTCGAGCCGGACGTGACACGTCTCGTCGACGCCGGCCAGGTGGCCGACGACTGGCGTGAGGACGTCCCCGGCGACGAGTCCGGGAAGTCCGTCCCCTTCGGCTCCGTGGTCTCCTTCGTCACCCGCGAGGGCAACCCGCTGGGCCTGGAGAACTGGGACGACCTGCTGGAACCCGGGGTCGAGGTCATCAGTCCGAACCCCGCGAGCTCCGGCTCGGCGAAGTGGAACCTGCTGGCCCCCTACGCCAGCTGGTTCTTCCAGGCCCTCGACGGCGGCGCCGACACCGGCACCGCCCACTCGGAGGCGCTCGACAAGCTCACCCAGCTGGTCGGGGCGCACTTCACCGTGCGTCCGAAGTCCGGACGCGAGGCCACCTCCGCCTTCGAGAGCGGGCAGGGCGACGTCCTGCTGTCCTACGAGAACGAGGCCATCGAGCTGGACCGCAACGGCGGTCGCATCGACTACACCGTGCCGGACGACACCTTCCGCATCGAGAACCCCGTCGCCCTCGTCGACACCTCCGACGACCCGGACGGCGACCTTGCCAAGGCCACCGAGTTCCGCGACTACCTGTTCACCCCCGAGGCGGAGAAGCTGTGGGCGGCGGAGGGTTTCCGGCCCGGACCCGACCTCTTCGACGACACCACCGACGTCATCGACTCCCTTCCGGCCGGGCAGCGTGACGCCTTCCGCGAGCTGGACACGGTGCACACCGTCGACGAACTCGCCGCGGCCTTCCGCGAGCTCGACCCGGACCTCGACCCCGAGGGCACCGCGGCGGACTGGGACCTGGTCGACCAGGTCCTGTTCAAGCGGGCGAAACCCGGCAGCGGCGAGGACAGCGGCGCCATCACCACGATCTACCAGGCGGTGTGACCATGAGCGACAGGACGACCAAACTCAGCATGGGCACCGCCACACTCTGGCTGTCCGTCATCGTGCTGCTGCCCCTGGTCGCGCTTACCACGGAGGCGTTCTCCGGCGGGATCGGCGGGTTCTGGGAGGCGGTCAGTTCCGAGGGCGCACGCCAGACCCTCTGGGTCACCGCGAAGGTGTCCCTGGCCGTGGCGGTGATCAACATGGTCACCGGCACCCTGATCGCCTGGGTGCTGGTACGCGACGACTTCCCCGGCCGGCGCATCGTGGACGCGGTCATCGACCTGCCGTTCGCCCTGCCCACCATCGTGGCCTCCCTGGTGCTGCTCAGCCTGTACGGGCCGGACAGCCCGATGAACATCACGATCAACGCCACCCAGCCGGCCCTCGTGATCGCCCTGGCGTTCGTCACGCTGCCCTTCGTGGTGCGCTCGGTGCAGCCCGTGCTCATCGAACTCGACCACGACGTGGAGGAGGCCGCCGCCTCGCTCGGGGCGTCCAACGCCACGATCTTCCGCCGCATCATCCTGCCGGCCCTGTGGCCGGCGGTGCTGTCCGGCACCGGCCTGGCCTTCGCCCGCGCGATCGGCGAGTACGGCTCCGTGGTGCTCATCGGCGGCAACATCCCCGGTGAGACCCAGGTCGCCTCCCAGTACATCCAGGAACAGATCGAGTCGGACGTCCCGGCGGCCGCCGCCGCGGTGTCGGTGGCGCTGCTGGTGATCACCTTCGTCGTACTCCTCGTCCTCCGCCTCGTCGGGGACCGCAGCTCCCGGAAGGAGCAGGACGCATGAACCAGTCCAAGAGAAGTGTCCTGACACTGCGCACCCTCGCGCTGGTGTACCTGGCCGTGCTCGTCGCGCTGCCCGTCGGCACGATCCTGTGGCGCACGGTGCAACCCGGCGTCGGCCAGTTCTGGGAGTGGATCACCACCCCGGCGGCGGTGTCGGCGCTGCAGACCTCGCTGCTCATCGTGGTGATCACCGTGCCGCTCAACGTGGTCTTCGGCATCGTCGTCGCCCTCGGACTGGTGCGGGGACGCTTCCCCGGCAAGTCCGTCGTCCAGGCCGTCGTGGACCTGCCCTTCGCGGTGTCGCCGGTGATCGTGGGCGTGGCCCTGATCATGCTGTGGGGCACCGACGGCTGGTTCGGCGGTGTCGAGGACCTCGGCTTCCGGGTGATCTTCGGGCTGCCCGGCATGGTGCTGGCCACCGTGTTCGTCACCCTGCCGTTCATCGTCCGGGAGGTCGAACCGGTGCTGCGTGAGATCGGCACCGAACAGGAGCAGGCGGCGTCCACGCTGGGCGCGTCCTCCTGGCAGACCTTCCGACGGATCACCCTGCCGTCGATCCGCTGGGGCCTGTCCTACGGCGTGGTGCTCACCGTCGCCCGCGCCCTCGGCGAGTTCGGCGCGGTGATCATGGTCGCCTCCGGGTTCGCCGGCGGCGGACAGACCCTGACCCTGCTCGTGCACTCCCGCTACCTCGACGACAACAACGTCTACGGCGCCTACGCCGCGGCGACCCTGCTGATGATCGTCTCCGTGATCGTCCTGGTCGTCATGACCCTGCTGCAGAAGAAGAAGGTTTCCTAGATGACCATCTCCGTCTCCCACGCCGTGAAGACCTACGGCGACTTCACCGCCCTCGACGACGTCTCCCTGGAGATCCCCGAAGGCTCGCTGACCGCCCTGCTCGGCCCGTCCGGCTCCGGAAAGTCCACCCTGCTGCGCACCATCGCCGGGCTGGAACACCCCGACTCCGGTGCCGTCGTGATCGACGGTGCCGACGTGACCCGGCTGTCGCCGCAGGACCGCGGCATCGGGTTCGTCTTCCAGCACTACGCCGCCTTCAAGCACATGACCGTGCGCGACAACGTGGCCTTCGGCCTGTCCGTACGCAAGCGTCCGCGCAAGGAGATCGACGCCCGTGTCGACGAGCTGCTGGAGATCGTCGGCCTGGCCGGCTACCACACGCGCTACCCCTCGCAGCTGTCCGGCGGCCAGCGGCAGCGCATGGCGCTGGCGCGTGCCCTGGCGCCGAACCCGGGCGTCCTGCTGCTCGACGAGCCCTTCGGCGCGCTCGACGCCAAGGTGCGTGAGGACCTGCGCACCTGGCTGCGCCACATGCACGAGGAGTTCACCGTCACCACGGTGCTGGTCACCCACGACCAGGAGGAGGCGCTCGACGTCGCCGACCGCATCGCCGTGATGGGTGACGGACGCATCGAGCAGGTCGGCACCCCCACCGCCCTCTACGACGCCCCGGAGACCCCCTTCGTGCAGTCCTTCCTGGGCCACGTCACCACGCTGGACGGTGCGACGGTACGTCCCCACGACATCCGGCTCGGACGCAACGCCGACCCGGAGGTGCCCGGCAACGAGATCGCCGCCACCGGGGTGCGCGAGGCCGTGGTCCGACGCGTCGCCGTGCTCGGCTTCGAGGTGCGCGTGGAACTCACCGACGCCGCCGACGGCGAGGAGTTCACCGCGCAGATCACCCGCGGCGACGCCCGCACGCTGGGGCTCGGGCCCGCCAGCGTGGGCGAGACGGTGTACGCCCGGGCGACCGCCGCGGCGGGGTAGGCGGGCTCAGCGCTGCGCGAGCAGCGCGGCCTTCGTGAGGAACTTGTCCAGGATCATGGTCATCTGACGGGTCTCGGTGAGGAAGCCGTCGTGACCGGTGGGGGAGGTGATCTTCGACAGTCCGATGAAGTCCCCGAGGTTGCGGGAGAGGTGCTCCTGCTGGTGGTAGGGGTACAGGATGTCGGTGTCGATGCCGGCGACCATCGTCGGCACCTGGGAGGAGCCCAGCACCGCGTTCATGCCGCCGCGCCCGCGTCCCACGTCGTGGCGGTTCAGGGCGTCGGTGAGGATCACGTAGCTGCCGGCGTCGAACCGGGCCTCCAGCTTCTCGGCCTGCCGGTCGAGGTAGCTCTCCACGGCGAATCGCTCCGTGGGGGAGTTGTAGGGGCCGTAGGGGTTCTCGCCGGGCTGCGGTTCGGTGGAGAAGCGCTCGTCGAGCTCGAGCTCACCACGGTAGGTCAGGTGCGCGATGCGGCGGGCCTGGCCGAGACCGTGGGAGGGGATGCGGCCGGAGCCGTGGTAGTCGCCGTCCTGCCAGCAGGGGTCGGCGGTGATGAAGCGGATCTGCGCCGACTGGATGCCGATCTGCCAGGCCGAGGCCCGCGCCGAGACGGCGACGGGCAGGGCGGCCTCCACGACCTCCGGGTACATGAACGTCCACTCCAGCACGCGGGCCCCGCCCATGGACGCACCGACGACGCCGCGGATACGGCGCACCCCCAGTACGTCGATGAGCAGCGTCTTCTCCGCGGCGACGAGGTCGCGGATCGACAGTGCGGGGAAGCGGGACCCCCAGGCCCCGCCGTCCGGGTGCGCCGAGGACGGTCCCGTGGAGCCCTGGCAGCCGCCGAGGCAGTTCGCGCAGAGCACCAGGTAGCGTTCGGTGTCGAGCGCCTGCCCCGGGCCGATGATGCCCGACCACCAGTCGTCGGCGTCGCCGTCGGCGGTCAGGGCGTGCTCGATGACGATCACCGGGCGCGCCACCGCCTCCTCGGCGGTGCCCTCGTACCAGGCGAACAGGCGCAGCTCGGCGCCGGGGACGTCCACGCCCGCCTCGGTGGTGAACGTCCCGATGGGGACGGTCGCCGAGGAGTGGGAGGCGGGCAGGGACCGGGGGTCGATGCTCATGTGCGGTGGCCTCAGCTGATCGCGTCGAAGCCGAGCTGCAGGTCGGCGAGGATGTCCTCGATGTCCTCGATGCCCACCGAGAGCCGGACGGTGGCGAGGTTCACGCCCGCGCGGGCCAGGCCCTTCTGGTCCGACTGGGAGTGCGTGGTGGTCGCCGGGTGCACGACCAGCGAGCGCACGTCGCCGACGTTGGCCAGGTTGGAGTGCAGCTTCAGGGCGTCGATGAAGGCCCAGGCCTTCTCGCGGGCCTCGTCGGACCACACGTCGTCGACGGCGAGGTCGAAGGACAGCACCGAGCCGGTGTACTCCAGGCCCAGCTTCTCCTTGGTGGCGTACCAGGGGGAGTCCGGCAGCCCGGCGTAGTTCACCGTGGCGACGGCGGCGTTCTCGGCGAGGGAGCCGGCGACGATCTCGGCGTTCTCGTTGTGCTTGCGCACGCGCAGGGCGAGGGTGTCCAGGCCCTGGATGGTGACCCAGGCGTTGAAGGCGGACAGTGCGGCGCCGGTGTCGCGCAGCAGGCCCACGCGGGCCTTCAGGCCGAAGGCGGCGGCACCGAGGTCGGCGTACTTCAGGCCGTGGTAGGCGGGGTCCGGGGTGACGAAGGACGGGAAGACCGGCTCGCCGTCGCGCTCGACGGTCCAGTCGAAGGACCCGCCGTCGACGAGGATGCCGCCGAGGCCGGAGCCGTTGCCGGTGTAGAACTTCGTCAGCGAGGCGACGACGACGTCCGCGCCGAGCTCCAGGGGGCGCACCAGCGCGGCGGTGGCGACGGTGTTGTCGACGATCAGCGGCACGTTGTTGCGGTGTGCGACCTCGGCGACGGCCGGGATGTCGAGGACGTCGGCCTGCGGGTTGGCGAAGGTCTCGCCGTAGAAGGCCTTGGTGTTCGGCTGCACGGCGGCCTGCCAGGAGTCCAGGTCGTCCGGGTCCTCGACGAAGGTGACCTCGATGCCCAGGCGGGCGAAGGTGACGCCGAAGAGGGTCTCCGTGCCGCCGTAGAGGCGCGGGGAGGTCACGATGTGGTCACCGGCGCCGGCGAGGTTGAGGATCGCGGCGGTCTCGGCGGCCTGGCCCGAGGCGAAGGCCACGGCGTGCACGCCGCCCTCCAGGGAACCGATGCGGTTCTCCAGGGCCTCCTGGGTGGGGTTGGTCAGCCGGCTGTACACCGGGCCGAGGTCCTCGAGGGCGAAGCGCTGCTTGGCGTGCTCGGCGGAGTCGAAGACGTAGGAGGTGGTGAGGTAGATCGGCTGGTTGCGGGCTCCGGTGTCGGAGTCCACGGTCTGCCCGGCGTGGACGGCGCGGGAGGCGAATCCCCAGGAGGCGGAGTCGGAGTTGTCGTACCTGGTGCTCATGAGTGTGGTGGTCCCTTCGGGGGTCAGAGGTGTCGTTTCGCTGGGAACACGATAACCCACCACCGTCCAGGCAGCAAACAGCTCGGTCTACTTTCGGCGAAATGTGCAGGTCAGCACATTGTCACCGGTAGACCGAGCTGTTCAGTGAAGGGGAGCCGCGCGGATCAGGCGTTGCGGGCGGTGAGCCCGTCGATGACCGCGTTGAAGGTGGCGGACGGGCGCATGACCTTCGTGGTCTTCTCCTCGTCGAGCCAGTAGTAGCCGCCGAGGTCCGCTGAGGACCCCTGGCCGCCACGCATCTCCTTCTTGACGGTCTCGTACTTGGCCTCGAGCTCCTCGGCGACGGGGGCGAAGATCTCGGCGAGCTCGGCGTCGTCCGTCTGCTTCGACAGGTTCAGCGCCCAGTAGCGTGCCAGCCAGTAGTGGCTGCCGCGGTTGTCGATCTCGCCGACGACACGGGCGGGGGAGAGGTCCTCGTTGAGGATGCGCTCCGTCGCCGCGTCCAGCGCGTCCGCCAGGATCGGGGTGCGCGGGTTGTTGTCGGTCTCGGCGAGCTTACGCAGCGACTCGGCCAGGGCCAGGAACTCGCCCAGGGAGTCCCAGCGCAGGTAGTCCTCCTCGATGAGCTGCTGGACGTGCTTCGGTGCGGATCCGCCGGCACCGGTCTCGAACAGCCCGCCACCGGCGATCAGCGGCACGATGGACAGCATCTTGGCGCTGGTGCCCAGCTCCATGATGGGGAAGAGGTCGGTGAGGTAGTCACGCAGCACGTTGCCGGAGACCGAGATGGTGTCCTCGCCGGCGCGGATGCGGTCCACGGACAGCTGGCAGGCGTCCACCGGGGAGAGGATGCGCAGGTCCAGGCCCTCGATGTCGCCGACCAGGTCGGTGTCCTTGAGGTACTCCTCGACCTTGGCGGTCATGTTGCGGTCGTGGGCGCGCTCCGGGTCGAGCCAGAACACGGCCGGGGCACCGGTGTCGCGGGCACGGCTCACGGCCAGCTTCACCCAGTCGCGGATCGGCACGTCCTTGGCCTGGCAGGCACGCCACACGTCGCCGGGGGCGACGGTGTGAGACATGAGCACCTCACCGGAGGAGTCGACGACCTCGACGGTGCCGGCGGTGGCGATCTTGAAGGTCTTGTCGTGGGAGCCGTACTCCTCGGCCTTCTGCGCCATCAGGCCCACG
>JAKDIS010000049.1 GCA_030450335.1 Corynebacterium sp.
CGATCTTGATGACGGAGGGCTCGGCCTTCGGCTCGTAGATGCCGATGTTCTCGATGACCTTGCCGGAGCGGGGGGTGCGGGCGTCGGCGATGACCACGCGGTAGTGCGGGGTACGGATCTTGCCGAGGCGCTGGAGCTTGATCTTGACGGACATGGTGGTCCTCTTTCCTGTTGACGGTCACCGGGCAGTACGGTCACCCGCTCCCCCACGCCTCCCACGACGGTGGGGACCTCTGGGGTCACGGGCCGGTTCAACCCTTGGATTTATCCTGCGCGTGACCACCGGACGACCGGGGTCGTGATCGGTGTTACGCAGACTGCTCGACACTACAGTGCGGTAGATCAGCCGGACAAATCCGCAGGACGCCCCTGCCGGCCCGGCCCGGCCAGCCGGCGCGCGCCTTACGGAAGGAGGCGCCTAGCGCCCCTTGCCGAAGTCGAGGTTGTCCATGTCGATGTTCTCGAAGCCCTCCGGCATCTGCTGCTGCATCTTCTTCAGGTCGGCCATCGACGGCATGCCGCCGCCACCGGGCATCCCCGGCATGCCACCCATGCCCGGCATCCCGGGCATCCCCTGCGGCATCTGCGGCTGCGACGGGCCCTTCTTCGCGGGCTTGCGCTTGCCGTTCTTGCCCTTTCGTCCCTTGGGCTTCTTCTTCGTCGCCGAGCGGCCCATGCCGCCACCGCCCATGCCGAACTGGCCGGCCATCTTGCCCATCATCTTCTTCGCCTCGTGGAAGCGGCTGACGAGCTGGTTGATGTCGGCGACGGTGACACCGGAACCGGCGGCGATGCGCTTACGGCGCGAGGCGTTGAGGATGTTCGGGTTCTCGCGCTCGGCCGGGGTCATGCCGCGGATGATGGCCTGGATCCGGTCGAGCTGCTTCTCGTCGACCATGTCGGCCATGTCGTTCATCTGCTTGCCGCCGGGCAGCATCTTGAGCACGTTGCCCAGCGGACCCATCCTGCGGATCATCAGCATCTGGTCGAGGAAGTCCTCGAGCGTGAGCTCCCCGGAAGCCATGCGGGCGGCGGAGTCCTCCGCCTTGCGCTGGTCCATGACCTGCTCGGCCTGCTCGATGAGGCTGAGCACGTCGCCCATGCCCAGAATGCGGTTGGCCATGCGGTCCGGGTGGAAGACGTCGAAGTCCTCGAGCTTCTCACCGGTGGAGGCGTACATGATCGGCTTGCCGGTGACCTCACGGATCGACAGTGCGGCACCACCACGGGCGTCGCCGTCGAGCTTGGTGAGTACCACGCCGGTAAAATCCACGCCGTCGCGGAAGGCCTCGGCGGTGGTGACGGCGTCCTGGCCGATCATCGAGTCGATGACGAACAGGACCTCGTCGGGGTTGACCGCGTCGCGGATGTTGCGCGCCTGGGTCATCAGGGTCTCGTCGATGCCGAGACGGCCGGCGGTATCGATGATGACCACGTCGTGCTTGGTGCGCCCGGCCTCCTCGATACCGGCCTGGGCCACGGCGACGGGGTCACCGTGGCTGGTGCCCATCTCGTGGTCCAGGGAGTCCAGGGAGGTGCCGGGGTCCGGTGCGAAGGTGGGGACCTCGGCGCGCTCGCCGACGATCTGCAGCTGTTGCACCGCACCGGGACGCTGCAGGTCACAGGCCACGAGCATGGGCGTGTGGCCCTGCTTGGCCAGGTGCTTGGCGAGTTTTCCGGCCAGGGTGGTCTTACCGGCACCCTGCAGGCCGGCGAGCATGATCACCGTGGGCGGGTTCTTGGCCAGGTTCAGGCGCCGGGTCTCCCCGCCGAGGATGTTCTGCAGTTCCTCGTTGACGATCTTGATGACCTGCTGCGCAGGGTTGAGCGCCTCGGAGACGACCACGCCGTTGGCGCGCTCCTTGACCCGCTTGATGAAGGCGCGCACGACGGGGAGGGAGACGTCGGCCTCCAGCAACGCCAGGCGGATCTCACGCGCGGTGGCGTTGATGTCCGCCTCGGTCAGCCTGCCTTTTCCGCGCAGGCCCTTGAGGGCGCCGGACAGGCGATCGGACAAGGACTCAAACACTGTGGAACTACTCCCTTACGCAATGGCTTCTGACCCCACCACCGTACCCGGTGTGTGCGGACCTTCCTACTCACCCCCGAAAACGACGCAGGACGCACCGGGTGCGCAGGACGCCCCGCGGCCGGCGGGCCGTGGGGCGTCCGGTGCGTCCGGTGCGTCCTAACTCTTCTGGTGCGCCTCGTCGGCGAGGTCGTTGGCCCGGTGGGCGTCGCCCTGGGCGGAGTCGAAGTCGTCGACCTCCTCGAAGTCCTCCTCGTCGGAGTAGGAGTAGGCGGACTCGGCGTGCTGGGTGGTGTCGATGCCGGCGGACTCGTCGTCGCCGGAGATCCTCCAGCCCATGGTGTACTTCAGCGCCAGGCCGATGACGGCGGTGACGACGGTGCAGAAGACCACGGCGACCAGGGCGATGACGATCTGGACGATGAACAGCTTGAAGCCGTCCGCGCCACCACCGGTGAGCAGGCCACGGTCGGTGGCCAGCAGGCCGATGCCCATCGTGCCCCAGATACCGGCGACCAGGTGGACGCCGACGACGTCCAGGGAGTCGTCGAACTTGAAGCGGAACTTCAGGCCCACGCCGACGGCGGCCAGGGCGCCGCCGATCGCGCCGAGGATGATGGCGGTGACCGGGGTCAGGTCACCGGCGGCCGGGGTGACCGACACCAGGCCGGCGACGACACCGGACGCGGCACCCAGCGAGGTGGTGTGGCCGTCGCGCAGACGCTCCACGAGCAGCCAGCCGAGCATCGCCGCACAGGTGGCGGCGGTGGTGTTGAGCCACGCCAGGCCGGCCTCGCCGTTGGCACCGAAGGCGGAGCCGCCGTTGAACCCGAACCAGCCGAACCACAACAGGGCCGCGCCGAGCATGACCAGCGGCAGGTTGTGGGGGCGCGAGCCCTCCTTCATGAAGGTGCGCGAGCGCCCGATGATCAGGGCAAGCACCAGGGCCGCCACACCGGCGTTGATGTGCACCACGGTGCCGCCGGCGAAGTCGATCGGGGCGATCGCGGCCACGTTTTCGCCGTCCTCGGTGACGGTGCCGAACATCATCGCGGCCAGGCCGTCCTCGCCGTCGGAGAGCAGTCCGCCGCCCCAGACCATGTGGGCCATCGGGAAGTAGGCCAGCGTGGCCCAGATCCCGGCGAAGACCATCCAGGTCGAGAACTTCACGCGGTTGGCCAGCGAGCCGGAGATGATCGCCACGGTGATCACCGCGAAGGTCAGCTGGAAGCCGATGTCGATCACGTTGGCGTACCCCTCGGCGCCGGCGATGTAGTTGCCGTTCGCGTCGGTGACCGAGTCCTTCAGACCGAAGAACTCGAAGGGGTTGGAGAACAGTCCCCCCACGGTCTCGGTGCCGTAGGACATCGACCAGCCCCACAGCACGTAGATCACGCCGATCAGCCCCAGCGTGCCGAAGGACATCATCATCATGTTCAGGGCGGACTTCTGACGCGACATTCCGCCGTAGAACAGTGCCAGTGCCGGCGTCATCAGCAGCACCAGTGCGGCGGACATCAGCATCCAGGCCGAGTCGCCTGTGGCTGCCGCCATTTCCTCGGGTGTCATTTCGGGGGACTCCTCAGGGTTGCGTGGGGGTTGTCTCCGGCCAGTAGCGCCGGTGTCTCACCCTGAGTAGTTAAGTGCCCCGATGTTTCGTCTGTTCATGCCGGATGATTTCGTGTGCATGAAAAACACCGCCGCAAGATTACGGCGGTGTTTCAGTGGTGCGGTTCCAGGCCTGGGTTTAGCCCAGCAGAGCGTCCACGAAGCCCTCGACCTCGAACGGGGCGAGGTCGTCGGCGCCCTCGCCCAGGCCGACGAGCTTGACCGGCACGCCAAGCTCCTCCTGCACCTGGAAGACGATGCCTCCCTTGGCGGTGCCGTCCAGCTTGGTCAGGGCGACACCGGAGATGTCGACGACGTCACGGAACATGCGTGCCTGGACCAGTCCGTTCTGGCCCACGGTGGCGTCGAGCACGAGGATGACCTCGTCGACCTTGGCCTTCTTCTCGACGACCCGCTTGACCTTGCCGAGCTGGTCCATCAGGCCCACGGAGGTGTGCAGACGTCCGGCGGTGTCGACCAGGACGACGTCGATGCCGTCGTCCACACCCTTGGCCACGGCGTCGAAGGCGACGGACGCCGGGTCCGCACCCTCCTTGCCGCGCACGGTCTTCGCCCCGACGCGGCGTCCCCAGGTCTCCAGCTGGTCGGCGGCGGCGGCACGGAAGGTGTCCGCCGCGCCCAGCAGGACGGAGTGGCCCATGCCAACGAGCACGCGGGAGAGCTTGCCGGTGGTGGTGGTCTTGCCGGTGCCGTTGACACCGACGACCATGATCACCGCGGGCTTGCCCTCGTAGGGCATGGCGTGGATCGAGCGGTCGAGACCGGGCTTGCAGGCGTCAATGAGGCAGGAGCGCAGCAGGGCGCGGGCCTCCTCCTCGCTGGAGACACCCTGGTTGGAGATCCGGCCCCGCAGATCCTCGACCACGGCGAGGGTGGTCTTGGTGCCGAGGTCCGCCATGATCAGCGTGTCCTCGATCTCCTCCCAGGCGTCCTCGTCGAGGTCACCGGCGGACAGGATGCCGAGGACACCACGTCCGATGACGTTCTGCGACTTGGAGAGGTTGCCGCGCAGACGACCGATACGTCCCTCGACCGGGGCGATCTCCTCCACGGGCTCCGGAGTCGGCTCAGGCTCGGGTTCCAGTTCGGGCTCGGGCTCCGGCTCCGGCTCGGGTTCCGGTTCAGGCTCCGGCGTGGGCTCCACGACGGGTGCGGGAGTCGGCTCCGGTTCGGGGACGGGCTCCTGCTCGACCTCCGGCTCCTCAGCAGGCTCAGCGTCGACCTCCGGCTCCGCTTCGGGCTCAGGCGTCGGCTCAGGTTCCGGGGTCGGCTCCGGCTCAGGGGTTGCCTCAGGCTCAGGCGCGGGTGCAGGCTCGGGTGTCGGCTCCGGCTCGGGTGCAGGCTCGGGCTCGGGTGCGGGCTCGGGTGCGGGCTGCGCGACCGGCGGCGTCGGGGCGGTCGGCGGCTCCTTGTCCCCGCCGAGTTCCTGACCCGGGAGAACCTCAGGCTCCTTCTCCGCCACCCCGGCGGCGCTACCGGCGCTGAAGTTGAATCCACCCTGCGCCTGGTAGTTGCCGGAGGTCGGCTTCTTCTCCTCGATCTCCGACTTCTTCTCGAAGGAGATCTCCTTCTGCTTGCCCCGACGGATGCCGAGGACGATCAGCAGGGCGACGATGACAATGACCGCGACGGCGGCTATGACTATCCAGATAATCGGGTCCATGTCACCAGTGAACCAAACGACCGCCGCCCCGTGTGCCGCAGGGCGTGGATTTCTTCCCCAGTGCCCTCTTCTCCCCCGCCGCCGTCCACCAATTCAGGACGACACCTTGACCCCTCAGGTCGCCGAGGCCCCTCCTCAACGACCTGAGGGCTCAAGGTGCGGCACCTTGAGCCCTCAGGACGCCTCGGGCCCCGGTGCTACTCGCTGATGATGGAGTCGATCGCGGCGTCAGCGGCGTCAGCGGCGTCAGCAGCACCATCCTCAGCCGAAGCCTCAACCTCATCCTCCACCTCGTCAGGCCCGAACACGCCGAGCACCATCGCGTCGGCCGCGACGAGGTCACCGGTCACGAGGTCAGGCACGATGCGCGCGATCTCCGCCCAGCCCGGGTACGCCGAGGACAGCTGCCCGGTCGAACCCAACCGTCCGTGGGCGTGCATGCGCGCGGCGATCGCCAGGATCATGCTGATCACCGGGGTCAGCGCCCACCGGTTGTCCGGGTTGTCGGTGTCCACGTTGTCGAGCTTGTCGAAGCGCACGCGCGCGGAGGTGTACAGCTGCCGGTTCGTCTGGCGGATCCGGCGCAGCAGCGCCAGCGCCACGCGCAGCAGACCCGGGTCGGCGAGCACCTGGCCGAGTTCCTCACGGTGGCGGAAGGTCTCGAACACGGCGATCAGCCGCGAGTTCTCCTCCGACAGCGCACCGGGCACGACCTGCGAGCCGGCGAAGAAGGTCGACAGCACGGCCTCCTGCTGCTCCGGGGACAGCTGCGCGATCTGCACGGTGGTGGCGTCGATGCAGGACGTCTCCAGCGTGGCGTCGCGTCCGGTCTCCACGGTCTGCGACAGCGGTGTGCCGCCGATGCCGGAGAGCCGGCGTCCGATCTCGCGGCGGGCCATGGTGTCGTCGTCGTCGGTGGCGGCGAGTTCGCCGAGGATCTCCAGCGCGGCGATCCAGGCCACGCCGGGCCGCGGGTCCGGGGAGGTGGAACGCAGTGAGGCGTGCACCAGCCCGGACAGGATGAACTGCGCCGGACGGTCGGAGGACGGCACCAGCGAGCGCGACATCGCGCGCAGGGCCTCGCGCGGGTGGCGCGCCAGGGCGGCGTGCATCGCGGCACTGGCGTCCGCGGTGGCCTCCCCGGTCAGCCAGCCGGCCAGCACGTCCCACAGCACGGTGAGCACGTCGGTGTCCTCGGGCAGTTCGTCGGACGCCCCGGCGAGGTAGGCGGCGAGCTGCGTCCAGGGGCCGCCGTCGTCCGGACGGGCGTGGCCGGGGACGTCGACGCGCAGGGCGCCGGGGCCGGGGGACGCCGCGGGGTGCAGCGGGCTGAAGCGGTCCCGGTTGTGGAACTGCACGCTCAGCGCACCGGCGTCGGTCAGCTCGGCGGGCAGTTCGGCGACACCGTCGGTGAAGCTCAGCACGCGGGCGGACATCCAGGGTGCGGTCAGCGACCACACCCACGCCGGGGAGTCGACCTTCGGCGACACGCTCAGGCTGCCGCGGGTGCCGTCGCCTTGCGGGGCGGTGTAGGTCAGGGTGCGGTCCTCGGCGGGACGCATCGTCACCAGGCGCACACTGTGGCTGCGTCCGTCGGCGACGAACTCCAGCTCGCAGGAGCCCTCGGTGAGCAGCGGCAGCGAGGCACGCACCGACGACAGCGACACCGACCAGGTCACCTGGTCCACCGTGCCCAGGCGCAGGGTGCGCACCGGGGCACCGTGACGGTCACGGATGACCAGTCGAGGGGACTCCACCGGCATGCCCGGACGGATCCGGAAGCGCGCGGCGGAGTTGATCTCCACGGCCGGGGCCACGAGCGACTCGGTGCGCCACATCGGGTCCTCACCGATCAGCGGCAGCTGGAAGAGCAGCCGCGGCGGCTCCACGACCAGCGGCAGGGCGTCGCCGGCATCGGTCTCGGCGATGACCTGGACGGACTTCTCCTCGGTCTTCACGTCCACGGTGCGCGGGATGAACAGCTGCTTGTCACCCTGGAACAGCGAGACGGTCACCGGGGTCAGCCCGGCGACCAGGCCCAGCCGCGGGCTGGCGGGGGCCTCGATGTCCAGGCCCTCGACGATGGCGAACTCGTGACGGAAGGACTCGTTGCGCGGGCCGCGCAGGCGCACCAGGTACTCCCCGACCCACGGGGTCTCGTAGGCCTCGGGGTCGAAGACGTCGAACATGCCGCCCTCGGCGGGCACCTCCAGCGGCTCCTCCTCGGTGACCTCCTCGCCGGTCTCGTCCGGGCCGGCCCAGGAGCTCACCGACAGGAACCAGATCTCCGGCGCACCGGAGACGGTGGCCGGGAACACGGCCTGCAGGCTCGACGAGTGCACGGGCAGTCCGCCGACGGTGCGGATCGCCGGCAGCACGTTCTCCGGCTCGCGGAACCACACGCGCTGGCGGGCGTCCACGCACCGTACCGTGCCCATCGCCGGACGTGCCACGCCCGGACGGTCGATGAGCAGTGCGGTGGCCTCGGACAGGTCAAGGTCGCGGATGACCCAGCCGTCCCACGCCTTGACCTGCCACTCGCCCAGCACCGGGATGGTGCGGTCGGCCACCGGGTCCACCGCGGTGGAGTCCTGGGGGCAGACCACGAGCACACGCGAGTGGTGCAGGGAGACACGGTCGGTGAGGTCCTTGCCGCGGCGGGTGAAGACCATGACCGGGTCGGCGTCGTCGACGACGGGCAGCACCCAGGACTCGCCGTGGGTCAGGTCGCGCACGCCGATCTCACGCACCGGACGGCGCACCGGCAGGTCCAGCGTCTCGGTGACCGGACGCCCCGGGGCGTCGGAGCGACGCGTGCGGAAACCGGCCGGCCGGCCGTCGACGTCCACGTGCCAGCGCACCTCGTCGACAGGGTCGACAGGGTCGACGGAGTCGACGGAATCGTCGGAGTCGCCGGGATCCTCCAGCGGCTGCTCGGGAAGACGCAGCACCACGCGCTGCCGGGCCAGGTCGATGGCCAGGCGCGGGCGGTCCTCACGGGTACCCACGCCCACGCGGTGGCGTCGGGCCGTGGTGCCGGAGGGACGCTCACGCAGTTCCTCGACGACGTCCTCGAGCACCAGCGGCGCGACCGCGGCGTCCTGCCCGGCCTCAGACCGGGCCTCCGTCACGGAGTTGACCCAGTGGTCGGGGTGCTCGGCGGCGAGCTGCACCACACGCACCACCGGGGCGATCAGCCGCTCGGCGAGCGCGGGCAGCGCGGCACACAACGGGCCGGCCTGCAATGACTCCTCGGCGAGCACGGCGACCACGGCGGCGGCCTCCTCGGCCGGGGTCGCCAGGGCCTCGCCGGCCAGCCGGCGGGTGTCGATGAGCTCGATGAGCTCGGGCACCCAGTCGGTGGCGATGCCCACGTGGGCGAACAGGCGCCCCAGGTCCCCGTCGGAGCCGGCGGCCGCGGCGTCCACCGGGTCCAGGCCCGCGCGGGTGAGGATCTCGGCGTAGTCGATCAGCGAGACCCGCTCCGGAGTCGGCTCGATCCCCAGGCCGGTCCAGAACTCCGACTCCAGCTCGCCGACCACGTTGAGCCTGGCGGCGCGGAAGATCAGGGTGGAGGCGGTCAGCGCGGGGCAGGTGCGCAGCAGCGCGTCCTCCCCCGCGCCGGCACGGATCTGGCGGGAGAGGAACTCCCCGTAGAAGATGGTGAGGCGTTCAAGCTCGTCACCGGTGATGTCCAGGTCGACGAACACGGCGGGGTCCCCGCTGAGTTCGCCGAGACGTCGGGCGAGTTCTATCTCCGTGCTGGACGCCCAGGCGAGGAGATTGTCGGAGAGATCGGCGATGGGGCTGTCTGCAGGAGTCGGGGTGTTGCTCACGTCGACCTATTCTAGGAGGAGCCGGAGGGTTCGGCAGGTTTGGGGTCCATGCGTTGGGAAATGACCCGCGTGACGCCGTCGCCGCGCATGGTCACCCCGTAGAGCACGTTGGCCACGTCCATGGTGGGCTTCTGGTGGGTGATCACGATGAGCTGCGAGTCTTCGCGCAGTTCCTCGAACAGGGCGATGAGCCGACGCAGGTTCACGTCGTCCAGCGCGGCCTCGACCTCGTCCATGACGTAGAAGGGGCTGGGGCGGGCGCGGAAGATGGCGACGAGCAGCGCCAGGGCGGTCAGCGACTTCTCCCCGCCGGAGAGCAGCGAGAGGCGTTTGACCTTCTTGCCGGGCGGGCGGGCCTCGACCTCGATGCCGGTGGTGAGCATGTCGTCGGGGTCGGTGAGCACCAGGCGTCCGGCGCCGCCGGGGAACAGCGTGTCGAAGACGCGGGGGAACTCGTCCTCCACGTCGTTCCACGCCTCGGTGAACAGGGTGAGGATGGTGTCGTCGACGTCCTTGATCACCCCGTCGAGGTCGTCGCGGGCCTTCTCCACGTCATCGAGCTGGGTGGCCAGGAAGCGGTGGCGCTCCTCGAGGGCGGCGTACTCCTCCAGCGCCAGGGGGTTGACCTTGCCCAGCGAACGCAGGGACTTCTCGGCCTGCTTGAGTTCACGGGCGGCGAGATCACGGTCGAAGTCCTCGCCCGGGGCCTCGGCGAGCAGCTGGGCTGAGCTCATGCCGAGCTGGTCCATGGCCTGTTCCAGGGCCTGCTCGATGCGCAGCTGCGCCTGGCTGCGGGCGATCTCGGCGGTGTGGGAGGTGTTGGTCAGGTGGTTCAACCGCAGGGTCAAGGTGTTGACCTTGTCCTTGCGTTCATTCAGTGCGCCCTGCCACTGCCGGTGCGCCTCGTCGGTGCGCGCCCGGGTGCCTTCGGCACGGTCCAGGGCGTCGCGGATGCGCAGGTCCACGCGCCTGGCCTGCTCGGCGACGACGGCGGCGCGCTCACGTGCTGCCCGACGACTCGCGGCCGCACGTTCGAACTGCTCGCGTGCCGCGGTCTCCTGGCGGGCCTGGCGGCGCAGCCCCTCGGCCCGTCCACGGTGGTTGCCGGCGCGTTCCTCGGCGGTGCGCAGCGACAGCCGGGCCTCCATCTCCATGGCGCGCGCCTGGGTCAGCGCCTGGGACGCCGCATCGCGTTCTGCGGTGGACGGTTCGGCGTCACCGCCGGGGCTCTCTCCTTCCTCATCCAATCGCGCCAGACGCTCGGCGACCTCGTCGGCCTCGGTGGCCAGCGCGTCGCGGCGGGCTTCGGCCTCGTCGCGTTGGGCGACGACCTTGTCCAGCAGTCGGCGAGCCTGGCCCGCACTGCGCTCGGCGGCCTCGGCCCGCTGGCGGGCGGCGGTGAGCCGGGTACGGTGGTCGCGCACCGCGGCGGTCGCCCCGGCTGCGGCGGTGCGCAGCTCCTCGGCGGCCTGTTCGGCGCCGGTGAGTGTGGCCTGCAGGTCGGCGAGTTCCGCCTGACGTTCGGCGATCTCCCCGGACGCCCGGTCGATGCGGGTGGACAGCTCCACCGGGGTCGTCCCGCCGGAGCCGGCGGCGACCCAGCCGGCGCCGAGGAGCACACCGTCGGCGGTGACGGCGCGCAGGCGCGGGTCGGCGGCGACCACGCGGCGTCCTTCCTCGACACCGGGGACGGCGACGACGTCGACGAGCAGGGCGGTGACGGCCGGTACCACGGCGTCGTCGACCTCCAGGTGGTCGAGCAGCCAGCCGGCCCGGGAGTCTGAGGTGGCGATCGCCGTGGAGTCCAGGCGCCAGGAGCCGCCCGCCCCCTCACCGGCAGCTGCACCGTCACCGGCGAGCAGGACGGCGCGTCCTTCCGCCGCCTCCACCAGGGCGTCCACCAGCGAGTCCACGGAGCCGGCGTCGCCGCCGGCGAGCCCGGCGGGCAGCACCGCGGCGACCGCGCGCTCCCAACCGTCGTGCACGCTCAGCAGGTCGGCGAGTGGACGCAACGCGTCCAGCCCACGCTCGGCGGCCGCACGCACCGCCACCGCCGCACCGTCGGTGGGACGCAATTGATCGCGCCAGGCGTCCACCGACGCCTCCAGCGAGGCGACGGCGCGTTCCAGGTCGCGTTCGGAGCCGCGCAACTCCCCCACCCGCCGGTCGGCGCCGGTGGACTCCTCGGCCGCGCGTGCCGCGGCGTCCTCCAGTCCGGCACCCTGGTTCTCCAGCTCGGCCAGCGCGTCGGCGGCGTCGGCCGCCTCGGAACCCGAGGTTGCCTCCAGGGCCTCGCGCTGCTCGTCGACGGACTGCTGGAGCCTCTCGATCTCCTCGGCCGCGGCGGTGCGCCGCTGGTCCACGGCGTCCTGCTGGGCGAGCAGCCGGACGATCCCCTCCCGCCGGTCGGCGATCGCGCGGACCTGTGCGAGGTGCTCGCGCTCGGCCTCACGGGCGGCCTCGTCACGGGCGGCGACGTCCTCCCGGATGTTCTCCAGCCGCTCCGCGGCGAGCTCGACCTCCTCGTCGAGCACCGACTGCTCCTCCTCCGCCTGCTCGGCGCGGGCGATGAGCTCGTCGGGGTCCTGGCCGGTCCAGGTGGTGTCGGCACCGGAGTCGTCGGCCCGGTCGGCGGCGATGCGCAGGGTGGCCGAGTTCTTCTCGGCGACCGTGGACAGCCGAAACCACAGGGACTTCGCCGCCTCGGCCTCCTCCAGGGCGGTGCGCAGCTCCTCCTCGGTGACCGCCAGCGCGGTGGTGTGCTCCTCGAGCTCGGCGTTGAGCTCGGCGATGTCGGCGTCGAGGACCTTGGTCTGTGCGTCGGCGTCGTTGAGTTCCTCGGAGAGCCGACGGACCTTGTCGGCGGTGAGCAGCAGCCGGTTAGAACGGATCGTGGCCTGCACCTGCTCGGCGCGTTGGGCGGCCTCGGCCTGGCGTGCCAACGGCTTGAGCTGCTTGGCCAGCTCGTCGGTCAGGTCGTGCAGACGATCCAGGTTGCCTTGCATCGACACCAGCTTGCGCTGGGCCTTCTCCTTGCGACGGCGGTGCTTGAGGACGCCCGCGGCCTCCTCGATGTAGGCGCGGCGTTCCTCCGGACGCGACTCCAGGATCTGGGCGAGACGCCCCTGCCCGACGATGACGTGCATCTCGCGGCCGATGCCGGAGTCCGACAGCAGCTCCTGGATGTCCATCAGACGGGCCTTGGAACCGTTGATCTCGTACTCGCTGGCCCCGTCGCGGAACATGCGCCGGGTCACGGAGACCTCGGAGTAGTCGATGGGCAGCGCGCCGTCGGCGTTGTCGATGGTCAGGGTGACCTCCGCGCGGCCCAGGGCCTTACGGTCGCCGGCGCCGGCGAAGATGACGTCCTCCATCTTGCCGCCGCGCAGGGTCTTCGCGCCCTGTTCGCCCATCACCCAGGCGAGTGCGTCGACGACATTGGACTTACCGGATCCGTTCGGCCCGACGACCGCGCAGATTCCGGGTTCCAGTTTCAGGGTCGTCGCCGACGCGAAGGACTTGAAACCCTTCAGGGTCAACGACTTGAGGTGCATGGCGGAGAATTTTACCTCAGCGGGTCTCGAACCCGGTGTACTCGCCACGCGGGCCAGTCACCGAGTCCACCACGTGGTCCACCCGCCCCGGGGTGTCACCGGAGCGTAGCCAGTTCAGCAAGTCACCCGTGGCGGTCTCGGAGCCTTCGGCGATGACGAGGACGCGGCCGTCCGGGTAGTTGGACGCGAATCCGGTGAGCCCGAACTCCAGGGCCTTCGTCCTGGTCTTCCATCGGAAGCCCACCCCCTGGACGTGGCCGTGCACCCATGCGGTGAGACGGGTGGTGGGTGCTTCCGGGTGCTCGCTCATGCGTCCAATCCTGCCATGGTGGCTGTGGTGGCCGCTCTAGCCGCGCAGCGTGCGTGCCGGCTGGGCGTCGAAGGTGTCGTCCTTGTCGTCCCAGCACTCCACGTTCTTCAGCTCGGGAAGCATGCTGCGCTTGAAGACGGGGTCGAGCCCCTGCTTGCGCTGTTCGTTGTAGTTGCGCAGCAGCTTGAGCACCACCGGGCACAGCGGGACGATCGCGCAGAGGTTGACGAGCACCATGATCGCGGTGAAGGTGTCGGCCAGGGCCCAGATGAGCGGGAGCTGGACGATGGCGCCGAGGAAGACGCAGATGACCACGAAGGTACGGAAGGCCAGCATGACCATCGGGTTCTTCGTGAAGTACTCCACGTTGGACTGTGCGAGGTAGTAGTTGCCGATCACCGAGGAGAAGGCCAGGAAGAACAGGATGAAGGTCACCGCGTGGATGCCCCAGTCGCCGACCTGGGCGGCCACGGAGTCCTGGGTCAGCGGCGAGCCCTGGATCTCCTCACCGAAGGGCGGGTTGGACAGCAGGATGATGAAGGCGGTGACGGAGCAGACCACCAGGGTGTCGAAGTACACGCCGAGGGTCTGAACCAGGCCCTGCTTGACGGGGTGGGACACCGCGGCGGTGCCGGCGGCGTTGGGCACGGAGCCCTGGCCTGCCTCGTTGGAGAACAGGCCGCGGCGCATGCCGTTGACGAACGCCGCACCGACGGTGGCGCCGGCGATCTCCTTGAACCCGAAGGCGTGCTCGATGATCTGGGCGAAGACACCGGGGATCTCGGAGAGGTTCATCAGGACGACGATGAGGCCGAGCCCGATGTAGGCCACGGCCATGAACGGCACGACCACCTGGGTGAAGGAGGCGATGCGCTGCACGCCACCGAAGACGATGAGGGCGGTGAGTGCGGCGACGACCAGCCCGACGATGATCTTCAGGCCGGTGCCGTCGTTGTCGGCGGAGCGTCCGACGGATTCCACGATGGCGTTGGTCTGCAGGGCGTTGTTGACGAAACCGAAGGTGACGGTGATGATGACGCCGAAGATCACGGCGAGGACGGGCTTGTTCAGGCCTCGGGTGATGTAGTAGGCCGGACCGCCGCGGTAGGCGTTGTTGGCGTAGTCGCGGGTCTTGTAGAGCTGGGCCAGGGTGGACTCCACGAAGGAGGTCGCACCACCTACGATGGCGATGACCCACATCCAGAACACCGCCCCGGGTCCACCGAGGGTGATCGCCACGGCGACGCCGGCGACGTTGCCGGTGCCCACGCGCGAGGCCGCGGAGATCGTGAAGGCCTTGAACGGCGAGATCCCCTTCTTGCCCGCCCCCTCCGGGTCCTTGCCGACCATCTCATCGTCCTCGTACGGCGCCTCGGCGACCGCCCCGAACATCTGGGGGAAGAGCCGCAGCTGGACGACCGCAGTCCTGACTCCGAAGTACAGGCCGACCGTGACGAGAATGAAGGCGAGAACCAGCCAGATGTTGTCGTTCATGGATGAGATGAAGTCCGTCATGTTCGGGACGTTACTGCGCATCCAGTGAAAGCGACGTACCAACACCCGCTTAGGTGTCGCAGATCACTTTTGTTTACCTCATTAGGCCACCCCCTGGTCATTGCCGGGCGTTATCGCTGCTCCGAGTCGGTAGGAGCCTCACCGCCTATTGCCCCGTCGGACGCCCCGTCGGCCGCTCCCGCGTCGCCGAGCAGTTCGGCGACCTCGTCGGCGACGTCCGACAGGCCGGGCTCGCCGTCCAGGCCGGCCTCGCCGATGACGTCCAGCAGGACGGCGGCGCCGTCCTCACCGAAGGCCGCGATGATCTGCTCCGCGAGGAAGCGGCTGCCCGGGGTCGACGGGTGCGCGGTCATGTTGAATCCGCGGGTGGTCCAGTCACGCAGCCCGGAGACGAACCGGTCGGCGTCGCGCGCGCAGGTGGAGTTGACGTCCACGGTCATGTCCCGGATGTCGACGAAGCTGACACCCGCCGTCTTCGCCGCGGCCTTCTGGTTGGCCTGCGTGGCCCGCTCGTACTCCGCGGTGCGCGGGGCGGGAGCGCCGGACGGCAGGTTCGGGATGATGTTGCGGTCGCAGTAGACCTCGTCGGTGCCCGTGGTCGACAGGCGGCCGAGCATGAGGATCTCCGCCGCCGGCGCCGCCTCCCTGACCTTCTCCACCGCCTCGACGAGATTGGCCTGGATCTGTTCGTCCGAGGTTCCCCGGCGCTTGTCGTTCATGCCGGCGGCGAGGACCACCGTGGAGGTGTCGTTGACATGCCCGGCCTGGATCGCGAGGTCGACACGGTGGAGCATCTCGGTGGTGGTGTGGGCGTTGCACGCCCAGTTCTGGACGGGGCGTCCGGTCTCCTTGGCGACCATCGCGGGCCAGGCGTCCGGGGCGACGAAGCACCCCGCCTGCCTCGGGTAGGCGAAGCCGAGCTGGGGGTACTTGTTGATCAACCAGTGCGAGTTGGCCGTGAAGGAGTCCCCGAAAGCGACGAGGTTGTTCTCTGTCTCCTCGGAGTACGGGTTCACCCGGGGGAACAGTGTGCCCAGCGTGGGGATGCCCGCGGATCCGGCAACGGTCGCGGACGACCCGAGCGATCCTGAAGACCCTGAGGCCGGCAGGTCGTCGGCCGCGGCAGTCGGGGCGGCGGCGAAAACAATGGTCAGCGCCAGAATCGGGGCCGTGATCGCGGCAAAGGACGTCGGGCGGCGGCGAGGAGGTCGCACGGCAGAGTTCTCCTGAAGGTATGAAATGTCAGTGGCGGAGAGTGGTGGATCATTGCAGCGCAAACAGCACGGCAAGCGCCCAATGAATCCCGGGTAACCGTAGTCGGCTAAGCACTCTATTACATGCAAGCAAGAATATTCATCCCTACGTCTCCCCTACCCCTTCTCACCGAGCGCTGGCGGCTGCCACCTGAGAGGCGAGGAAGCGGGATCCCGGAGTCGAGGGATGGGAGGTCATGTTGAATCCGCGGGTGGTGATGTCCCAATTCCCGGAGATGTAGCGGGCGGCGTCCTTCGCGCAGCTGGAATGGCTGTCGATCGTCTTGGAACGGATGTCGATGAACGGCACGCCGGCAGACGCCGCCGCTGCCTTCTGGTTGGCCTGCGTGGCTCGTTCGTTGGACGCGGTACGCGGTGCAGGCTGGCCGGTGGGCATGTTCGGGATGATGTTGACGTCGCAGTAGACCTGGCTGGAGCCCGTGGTGGCAAGGCGCCCGAGGATGAGCACCTCAACCTTCGGGGCGACGGCGCGGACCTTGTCCACCGCCGCGACGAGATTCGCCCGGACGACCGCGTCGTCGACGCCCTGATTCTTGTCGTTCATGCCGGCGGCGAAGACGACCGTGGAGGTGTCGTTCACGTGGCCGGCCCTGATCGCCTGGTCGACCCGGCCGAGCATGTTCGCGGTGGTGTGCGTGTTGCACGCCCAGTTCTGGACGGGACGGCCCGTCTGGTTCGCGACGAACCCGGGCCATGCGTCAGCAGCTACGAAGCAACCTGACTGCTTCGGGTAGGAACTGCCGAGCCCAGGGTGCTTGTTGACCAACCGGTGCGAGTTGGCGGTGAAGGAGTCGCCGAAGGCCACGACGTTGCCCACCGTCCTCGAGGAGTACGGGGCCGAGGTCGACGATGACCCGCTTGAGCCACTCGATCCACTGGAGCCCGACGAGCCCGAAGAACTCGAGGATCCAGAGGATCCAGAGGAATCCGCTGAGCCACCTCCGGACGACGGCAGATCAGCCGCAACTGCCACGGGGGAGGCGGCGAGGGCCGAGAAGGCCAGGGCAAGGGCCACGAGCGGCGCCAGGGCGGTAGGACGGCGGCGAGACAGTCGCACGGCAGAGTTCTCCTGAAGGAATGAAGTGTCAGAGGTGGAGAGATGAAGAGAGGTGGAGGTCCGAGGAGGAAGCGAACACCCTCCCCAGATTCCCGGCGCCGCGCGAAGTGACTCGTGGCCCACAGAGAACACTATTCTAAGAACACACATTTGGTTCAGAAATCAACTATTCTCAGGGGTCTTTTCCGCCGGCCCCCCCGCCAACGTCCAGCCACGACCAACCGCGGATAGCCCCCTGCCAGCGCGCCGGTCACCCGTGTGCCCACTACGCAGAGCTAACGGGCTGCCTCAGAATGGTGCGGAGCTTCTCCGGGGCCACGCGGCGGACGT
>JAKDIS010000164.1 GCA_030450335.1 Corynebacterium sp.
GGGGGGGGGGTGCGGGGGACGCCGTGCCCGTCGCCGTGCCGATGTCGGTGCGTGGTGTCGGCCCGGCTGATCCGGCTGATCCTGCTGATTCAGGCGTTGACCTGCGTGCCAACGTCACCACCGGGGCGACGGTGCACACCACCGTGGACCCAGGACGCTACCGTGACCTGCGTCCGCTGCGCGAGGCGGCGAAGGTGGCCTACCGACAGGTCGGTGACCGGGCGGAACAAGGCGGCCTGGACCGCGTGGCGGCGATGGCGCAGCTCGCGCAGGTGCTGCCGGACGCCGTGGTGCGTCGGGCCGCGGCAGGGTCCAGCACCCCGCTGTGCCTCGCGTCGAACCTCGGCGAGCCCGACGCCGCCTTCGCTCGCCTGGGACTGGACTCCGGACTGGACTCCGGGTCAACTGCTACCTGTGACGTGGCCCTGCGTTCCGTGATCCGGGCGGACTCCGCCCGGGAACTCGCGGCGCGACGGGGCGGGATCAGCGCCTGGGCGGTGCGCAACGGGGACACGCTGTCGTTGTCCTTCACCTCCCTGGACCCGGTCCACGTCCGCGACACCGAGCATCTGCTCGACCTGGTGGCCGGGGAGCTGGACCGGTGGGGTCTGCGCTGGGGCAGCGACGTGGTGCGGTGGCTGTAGCCGGCGTCATTCCCGGGGGAACTTGTCTCAGTACCGGAGTACTCGAGCGCCCTTGACAACGATCTTCGCAGATCACCCCGGCCCTGTCCGGAAGGATCGGATTGTTGTCTATCCCTGCGGCCGTCGCTGAATGCCGGAGCTGCCATCTCCGACAGTTGACGTCTTTTCTCCCTTGATCAGGGCGAGTTGAACGACTGTTGTCAGGAACGCGGCAGGTACCACGAACCAGATGGGGTAGTAGTGCAGTGTTCCTGCTATCCCCTGGTCGCTCACAATCGCGCCCACAATGACGGACATGACCGCCAAGGTCATCGAAGAGATTATGATCCGTCGAGGTGTAAGGCATTTTTCAAACATTGAGGATCCCTTCTTGGCAGGTTGCCCCAGTTCTTCCACCAGCTGTCCTTATCGTGGACCAGAACATTGTTGTCCTCGACCGGGCCGTGGGAAACAGGTGTTTCCGTCATACGGCATCGCCGATATGGATCCAATTGTACGATGCCGTACTTTTGTACTTCAGCAACGCTATCGCGAGGTCGGGGGGCCTGCAACCGGTGGGGTATTTCAGAGACAGGAGAACGAACGCCCGAGTTTGGGTGGGTTCTTATCCAGCTGGTCGGTTGGCTCGCAGGGCCTCTTGTAGTGCTCCGAATACCCCGTCCATCGCGCGGCGAGCTTCCGGGGTGTCCGGGTACTTCGCGCGCAGGTCCAGGCCCGCGTCTGAGCGGGAGAACCACAGCTGCACCGTGTCCGTAGGCGAGGACGAGGACACGTAGCGCGCCCCCTCCGGCAGCAGGGGAGCATCACCGGCACTGCCGCCACCGTTCCCGTCACGGAAGTCCATGTAGGAGACCATCGGCACCACACCGTCCGGCAGGGTGGGGGCGAGCTGCTCCATCATCGTCTCCAGGGGCAGGCCGGCCACGGTCACCGCGTCGCGCAGCCACCCCAGGGTGGCGTCCACATCACCGGCACTGGCGACGACCGGGGCATTGCCGACCATCCACCCGACCACGTCGTGGCGCGGATCGGCGCGCCGGCCGCGGGTGTGCACGGGGATCACCGTGGCGAACTCGGACGCACCGGTCACCGGTTCCAACGCCCCGGCCAGCGCGGTGAGCACCACGGCGAAGGTCCGGGCGTCCAGCTGCCCGGTGAGCTCGGGGGCGTCGAGCAGGTGGCGGACGTCTTGCACGGGCTCCACCGGCTCCACCAGCCCAGTCACCCCGAGGTCGACGGGGAAGGCGGGGACGCGTCCGGCGGTGGTGCCGAGGAAACCGCGCCACACGTCCAACGCCGCGTCCGGGTCGGAGGTCTCGGCGGGCGCAGTGTCGAGGTAGGACGGCCCGGGGCCGAGGGGACGCCCGGTGAGTTCGCCGTGGATGCGGCGCAGCAGGAGCCACACGCTGAGCATGTCGGCGTGGAAGTGGTCCACGCCGACCACCAGCTCCCCGCCGCACAGGGCGAGGAACAGGCCGGGCACCGCGCCGGGCCGGCAGCGCTCGGCCATCAGCGCCTCGAGCGCGCCGGGCACCGGGACGTCCTGCGTGGTGGGGCCCACGGTGACGCTCACGGCGTCCGGCGCGTAGGCCTGCTGCCGGTCCCCGCGGGCGACGCTGCGCAGCGCGTCCGCCCCGGCGATCACCGCGCGCACGGCCTCCGCCACGTCGGACGCAACAGCACCGGACGCTGCACCGGACGCTGCACCGGACGCTGCATCGGACGGCACGGGCAGGGTGCCGCCGATCCACGTGGAGCGTCCGGACGCCGCGGCGGCGGCCAGGTGGTTGCGCTGGTTGAAGGTGAGCGGTGCGCCCGTGCCGCCCGGCTCACCGCGCCAGTCGACGCGCAGTTCGGTGAACGGTCCGGTCAGGGCGACGTGGTCGAGGTAGGTGACGTGCATCGTTACCGTGCGCTCTCCACGGCCGCCTCGGCGAGTACCTCGCGCAGGGTGGCCACGTAGGTGCGCACGGACTCCCGGGCGGTGGGGTTGTCCGGCGCCTGGCAGGAGAGCCCGAGGCCGGCGTCGTTGCGGGAGATCCACAGGTTGGCGTTGGCGGTGCGGCCGACGCCGGTGAACAGGCGCACGTCCGCGTCGGCGGGCTCGTCGAACCAGCCGAGGTCGAGGTAGGTCACCATCTGCGGGCTGCCCATCACCGACGCGTCGACCTGCCCGGTGCCGATCAGGTGCCCCAGCGAGGCGTGCACCGGCTCGTCGAGGGCCTCCTTCATGCGCGCCTGCGCGGCCGCGGCGTCCGGCAGGACGGCAGCCACACCACCGGCAGCTACGGGGAAGGACAGCGGCGTGAAGTTGCAGAACCAGCCCTGCGAGTGGGCGTAGGTCCGCCCGCGCGTGGCCGCGACGACCACCGTCGCGTAGCGGTCCTGCCCGGTCAGCCGTGCGTGCGCGACCCCGAGCGCGGCGTAGAGCACGGTGCTGAAGCTGACCTGGTGGGCCCGCGCGAGGTCGCGCAGCCGGGCGGTGGTGTCCCGGTCGGCCAGGATCCCATCGGACGCCCACCCGACCGCCGGCTGCGGTACCCCGTCGACGACGCCGGTGGGCAGCGGGAACCCGGGGACCCGTCCGTCGGTGAGGGCGAACATGTCGCGCCACGCGCGCACGCCGGGGGAGTCGTCGTGCACGGTCGCGGCGCGGGCGTACTCGTCGCGCACGTAGTCCAAAAAGCTCGGGGTGGTATCCGGCGTGGCCCCGTCGTAGCGTTCGATGAGCTCCAGGATGCCCGTCATCTGCGAGAGCCCGTCGCCGGAGGCGTGGTCCAGGGCGAACAGCAGGTCGAAGGACGCCGCGTCCTCCCGCGCCACCGTGGCCACCACCAGCGCCGGGACGTGGTCGAAGACCGCGGTGGACGCCAGCAGCTCGGTGATCGCGTCGGTGGGCACGCCGGGGACGTCGGTGGCGACGAGGTCGACCGCCGCGGCGGGCAGCGTCCTGCGTTCGATCGGTTCCTGCGGTGCGTCGCCGGCGACGGACAACCCCGAACGCAGCCCCTCGTGCGCGGCGACGAAGGCGTTGACCGCCCGCGTCATGCGCACCGCGTCCGGCACGCCGGGCAGCGTGGCCACCGAACAGGTGTAGGCGTGGTGCGTGCGGCCCTGCCCGCGTGCCGCGAGCACGCCGCGCACGTGGTCGGACTGCAGGAACGACGCCGGCGTCGGGTCGTCCTGCGCCGTGGTCGCCTCGTCCTTCATGGCCGCGGACGGCAGCCACGTGGTGACGGTGCCCTCCGGCACCCAGTCGCGCGCGTCGATGATCCTCATTCGTGCGACTATAGGACACCGCGCCAGGCGGTACCGGGTGATACCACGAGCGTGGTATCGCAGTGTCCACGACAGGGGGATGTGGGCGGGTGCGGGATCGACGAACATGGTGGACACGACATCGGGCA
>JAKDIS010000050.1 GCA_030450335.1 Corynebacterium sp.
GGGAGGAGTAGTTCTCCGAGAGGGAGGTGAATCTCCGCGAGTCCTCGTGCCTGCTGGAGGTGACCAGACCGGCGATGTCGGTGTTCACCGGGGCGCGCAGCCGCAGCGTGGAGCCGTCGGCGAGCTCTCCCACGATGTCCGCGGACGGCAGGGGCCAGCTCAACGGGGCATGAGGGTCATTCATGACCGTCGAGACTACCCGCCCAGCAGCCAGTCGTTCGGGCTGAACAGTTCCACGTTGACGCCCGCGGGTGCCAGGCTCCCGGCCATGTCATCCGCCATGTCCTCGAGCTGCGCACGGACGTCCTGCAGGAAGCTGTTGCCGCCGCACAGGTACCAGTGCGCCCCGCCAGGCAGGACGCCCTCCCCGGCCAGGGTGGGCAGGTCGATCCGGGCACCGTCGGCACGGTAGGCGGTCCGCACGTGCACCGTCGCCCCCGCCGCCCGCAGGGCCTCGACGTAGCCCTCGGTGGCCTCGCGCTGCGCATGCGAGGCGGCGTCCCCGTCGGCGTGCAGGACGGTCACCGTGGGACGTGTGTCGGCAGCTGCCAGCACCGACAGCATACCGGTCATCGGTGTCGAACCGATCCCCGAGCTGACCAGGACGACCGGTGCCGCACCGGCGAGGACGTCGCGGTGGAGCACCAGGTCACCGGCCGGCAGGGTGGCGTCCACCCGGTCGCCGACGGCGAGGTCGTCCACCAGGGCGGTGGACACCTCCCCGTCGCGTTGGACGGCGATGCTGAACCCGTCGTCGTCCCACGCCACCAGGGAGTACTGGCGCAGCTGGCGGGCGCCGTCGGCCATGACCACGCCGACGGAGACGTACTGCCCCGGGCGGGCCTCGGCGAAGTCGGTGGCGGCATCGGCGGCGGCGAAAGTGAGCTCCGTGACCGTCGCCGACAGGGCGCGGCGTCCGGTGAGCTCCGCGTCGCGGAAGACGTCGCCGGGTGCGACCCCGGCCGAACGGTACATCCCGGTCTCGGCGTCGATGAGCACCTGCGCCATCAGCCAGTAGACCTCGTCCCACGCCTCGGCGACCGGCGGGGTGACCGCGTCGCCGAGGACCTCGACGATCGCGGCGAACAGGTGGTCGTGCACGATCTGGTACTGGTCGGCGGTGATCCCCAGGGAGACGTGCTTGTGCGCGATGCGCGACAGCATCGCCACCGGGTCCGGGGCGGAGGGGTCGACGAGCATCGAGGCGAAGGTGGCGACCGAGGCCGCCAGGGCCTTCTGCTGGTCGCCGGCACGCTGGTTGCCACGGTTGAAGGTGTCCCGGAGGAGTTCGGGGTGTTCCTCGAACATGCGGGCGTAGAAGTTCGGGGTGATCTCGTTGATGTGCGCCCCGACGAGCGGCAGGGTGTCCCTCACCGTGGACTCGTGGTCCGGGGTGAGGCGCCCGGCGCGGAAAGGCTCAGCTGCCGGCGAGGCAGTGGACGGGGCGGACGGGGTGGTTGCGGTGGTTGACATCGGGGAGCTTCCTTAGAGGTTTGTACAGCTGAGTACGGGTGCCTGGGGTGGACGCCACTACGGGCGCGTCCGTGGTGCGGGGATCTGGGGCATGCCCACACCGACCGCCCCGCGGGGCCCTCCCGCGGCGTTGCGGTCGATGAGTGTGCCCAGGGTGATGCCGTCGAAGGTGGAGTAGAAGCTCTCCTGGGCCTCGGCGAGCAGGTGGCGCAGTGAGCAGCCCCGGCCGGCGAGCGGGCACGGGGTGTCCCCGTCGCAGTCCACGACTTCGTGGCGACCCTCGAGCTCACGCAGCAGCGCACCGACGTCGACGGCCCGCGCACCTTCGGCCAGGTACACCCCACCGGCGCGGCCACGGACCGAGCCGAGGATCCCGGCTCCGGTCAGCCGGGCCACGACCTTCTTCACGTGCGAGGCCGGTGCCGCCGTCTGGACCGCGAGCTCGCCGATGGTGCGTCGTTGCGCCGGATCGACCGCCCCGGCCGCCCCGGTGTCACCGAGGATCATCAGCGAGCGGAGCCCCAGGTCGGTGAACTTCGTGAGGTGCATGACCCCAACGCTAGGCCCCCTCGACCTAAAAGGTACATCTGAAATACCCCGTAAAAGATCGCCCCACCAGCAGGTCAGGGTACGTTTACCGCTCCCCCACCGGCGGGTTCACCCCGGACGCCCGTGCAGTGATTGATCTCCGTCACATTTTCCCCGTCCCTCTGCTCCCCGGCCCCCGACCGGCCCCCGACGACCCCCGCGGGGTCGGCTAGACCCCTACGCAGGGTGGCGCGGGTTCAGCAGTCCGGAACCGACGGGCACGTCCGCCGGGTCCGCGCTCAGGGTGACCTGCTCGTTGGCGTCGTCGACGAAGACGACCCGCGGGTTGTAGTCCTTGAGCTCCTCGGCGTTGTACTGGCCGTAGGCGATGATGATGACCAGGTCACCGGGGTGGACCAGGTGGGCGGCGGCACCGTTGATCGAGATCATGCCGGAACCACGCTCGCCGGTGATGGCGTAGGTGGTCAGCCGGGCGCCGTTGTCGACGTCGACGATGTCGATCTGCTCGCCCTCGAGCAGGTCGGCGGCCTCCATCAGGTCGGCGTCGATGGTGCACGAGCCCACGTAGTGCAGGTCGGCCTGGGTGACGGTCGCCCGATGGATCTTGGACTTCATCATGGTGCGGATCACGTGCAGTACCCTACTCGCTCGACGTGCCGGACGTAACCGCTTCGGCTTCTTCGCCCTGCTCATCGCACGGCTCGTCACCGATGTTGCGGAACCCGATGCCCAGCGGCACGCCCACGTTGTCGATCAGGCGGGTGGCGCCGACCCGGGCGGCGACGAGCAGCCGGGCGTCACCCTTCTCGGGGGCCTCGCCGAGGTCGAGACCACGCAGCTCGAGGTAGTCGACCTCGATCCCCGGCGAGGTGGCGAGCACCTGGCGGGCGGTGTCGAGCACGGCGTCCGCCCCGTCCTCGGCGACGTGTGCTCCGGCGAGCAGGGCGGCGGACAGTGACATCGCCGCGTTGCGCTCCTCCCCGGAGAGGTAGACGTTGCGCGAGGACTTCGCCAGTCCGTCTGCCTCACGCACCACGGGTACGCCGTGGACCTTCACCCCGAGGTTGAGGTCGGTGACCATCTGCTGGATCAGCACGAGCTGCTGGTAGTCCTTCTCCCCGAAGAAGGCGTCGCTGCAGTGGGTGATGCGGAAGAGCTTCGAGACCACGGTCAGCACCCCGGCGAAGTGCGTGGGACGCTGCGCACCCTCCAGGGTCGCGCCGGTGTCGCCCGGCAGGACGGTGGTGCGAGGGCCGTTGGGGTACATCTCCCGCGGGCTGGGTGCGAAGACGGCGTCGACGCCGGCGGCGGTGAGCTTCTCCACGTCGGAGTCGAGGGTGCGCGGGTAGGCGTCGAGGTCCTCGCCTTCACCGAACTGCAGCGGGTTGACGAACACGGACACCACCACCAGTGCGCGCGGCAGCGCCTGGGCGGCGCGCACGAGCGCGAGGTGGCCTTCGTGCAGCGCACCCATCGTGGGCACCAGGACGACGGGGCGTCCGGCCTTGCGCATGGCACGGGTGAGCTCACCGATGCTGTCGATGTCGGTGTAGACGGTGGCCTGACCCGGGGTGAAACTCACCGGTGACTCTCCTTGCGGGGTGACGGTACGAAAATTCGCGGAACGCTAGAACACCCTAGTCGCCCCGGCACCGCCCACCCCAGTCAGGGCTGGTCGAGCGCGCGTTCCACGTTCAACGACCCGACCGCCCGCGCGGTGCGGAGCGCGTCCTGCCGGTAGGACGCCGCGAGCCCACCGTGTCCCCCGCCGACTTCCTCGAGCGCGGCGACGTGGCGCAGGACGGTGGCCGCGTCGTCCCGGGCCGTCGGCCCGGTCAGCGCGGCCGTCCGGCTCTCCAACGCCCCGGTGAGCGCGGCGGGCAGGATCCGGCGCAGCAGCAACGCCGCCCGCGGGTCCTCCGCCGCCACAGTCGCGTCGTTGCTCAGCGCGTGGTCGAGCATGCGCATCGCCTCGACGACCTGGGTGACCAGATGGTTCGCGCCGTGCGCCATCGCCGCGTGGTACACGGTGCGCTGCTCCTCGGCCACCGGCACGGCGATCCCGCACATCGAGGCCACGAGCAGCTCGGCGACGGCCGTGCCGGTCTCGGAGTCGGTGGTCACACCCCAGGCGCAGCCGGCGAGGTTGTCGGTGTCCTCGGGGCGTCCACGGAAGGTCATCGCCGGGTGCAACGCCAGAGGCAGTGCACCGGTGTCGGTGACCGGTTGGAGTACCTCGCAGCCCAGGGCACCGGCGGTGTGCACCACGATCTGGCCGGCCCGCACGGTGCGGGCCACCTGGTCGATCACCCCGGGCAGCTGCGGGTCCGGTACGGCCAGCACCACCAGTGCGGCCTGGGCGACCTCGGCGATGTCGGAGGCGGAGTCGCCGTGGACGGCCACCCCGGGCAGTCGTGCACGGGCGTTCTCACGCGACGCTGCGGAGCGGGCGACCACACCGTGCACGTGGTGGCCTGCGCGCAGCAGGGCCTCGGCGACGGCGGTGCCCACGGCCCCGGCGGAAATGACTCCGACCGACAGGCGTGGTTCCTGTCGGTCGGTGGGTGCGGTGTCGTTCACGGGGGACGAGTCTACCGGGCGTTCTTCTTCATCTGCGCCATCAGCTCGGCGACGGTGACGCCCTGGTCGGACTCGTCGGCACGACGACGGCCGTGGACCTCGGCCTCCTCGGCACGACGGCGGCGGCCCTGTGACTGGCCCTGGGACGGGGCAGCGGCCGGCTCTTCCGCCACCGGCGTCGCCTCGGCGCGCTGCTCCGGCTGTGCGGGCTGTGCCGGCTCGGCGGCGGGCTCAGCGGCGGACTCGGCGGACGGGGCCGGCGTGTCCTGCTGCTCCGACCAGCGGGGGCGGGACTCGGCTGCCGGGGTCGCCTCAGAAGACTTCTGCCCCTGCTCCGCCTCGGTCTCCGACGTGCCACCGGTGGGCTCCATCGAGCGGGTGTCGACGACCATCGGGATCTGGGTGGTGTCCTCGCTGTCCGCACCCGACCAGCGCACGGCGGCGAAGGTGCCCGTGGAGAAACCGCCGCGGCGTCCACCGGAGCGGTTCTGCCCGCCCTGCGGGGCATTCTTCTGGGCACCCTTCTCGGCATTCTTCTGGGCGGGAGCCCCAGCCTGGGCCGACTGGGCCGGTGCAGCCGACTCGGCGCGCTCGTGCGCCCCGGGGTGACCGCCCGTCTCCCCGGCACGCGAGACGTTGCGCTCCAGTTCGATGATGCGCTCGGCACGGGCCTTCAGCGACACCTGCTCGCCGTCCCACGCCCCACCGGACAGGTCGGAGAGCTGTTCGCGCATCGCCTCGAGCTCCTTGCGGATGGCGTCGAGGGTCTTGTCGTGCTCGCTGCCGAGACGGTTGCGGTAGTCGTTCTCCAACTGCACCTCGCGGCGCTGTGACTCCGAGCGTTCGCGGTCCAGCTCCGCCTTGTGGCGGCGCTCCTGCTCCTGACGCCGGCTGCGCTCCTCACCGATGATGCCGGAGTAGCGCGACACGAGGATCGCGCCGAAGAACGCCGCCCACAGGGAGGTGATCACGGCGATGTTCAGCCATCTCTCCGAGTCGACGAAGAACATGATGATCGTCGCCGCGAGGGCGAGGACGAACACCAGGTACATCAGCAGCTTCAGACCATTTCCCGGCGTGGAGGAACCGCTCCGGCTCGACGGATCGGGTAGCCGGTGCGAATCGTCGGGCGAATACGCGGAACTCATGGCGTCAAGAATACATCGCCGCGCCCGTCCTCACCGTCGGCATCGCCGGGAGGGACCAGACAACTTCGTTCCAGCAGCACACCGGCCACCGTCATCGCCACCGCCGCCAGCAACGACACCACCACCCCCGGGGCGTCCTGCTGCGCGGCGAGCAGCTGGCCGTGACGCAGCAGCACGTACACCGCCACCCCACCGTAGAAACCGACCGCCAGGGCACCGATCCAGCCTGCGGCAGTGCCGAACAGCGCGCAGCGGGAGATGAACACCGGCGACATCTGCGACCGGTCCTGCCCGACCTCACCGTCGGCGATGCGGCGGCGCACCATCACGGCCAGCACACCGGCGACGGCGGCGAAGACCCACAACGCCAGCGAACCGCTGACCCGGATCGGCGGGTAGCTGCCGTAGAACACCCACACCGCGGCGAAGGACACGACCCCGGCGGCGACCGCCGAGGTGGCGAGCAGCCCCACACTGGTCTGGTTCATGGGGCCCATCGTACGTCGGGCAACGCCCGGATTCCGGCGAGCGCGTCAGCGTCCCCACCGTCGAGGTCGGCGAGCAGCTGACGCATGGGCCGTCCGTCGAGCACGGCCTGCGGGTCGGCGTCCAGCCACGGCGCCAGGACGAAGGCGCGCTGGTGCGCCCACGGGTGCGGCAGCACGAGCTCCTCGCCCCATTGCCCCTCACTGCGCACACCGGCGTAGTCGATGATGTCGATGTCGAGGGTGCGCGGCCCCCAGTGCCGCGAGCGCACGCGGCGCGCGGCCTGCTCAAGATCCTGGCAGTGGTGCAGCAGTGTCAGCGGGGACAGGGTGGTCTCCACGACGAGCACGCAGTTGCGGAACTCCTCCTGGTCGGTCACCCCCCACGGCGCGGTGGCGTACATCGCGCTGGCGGCCAGCGGCCTGACCCCGTCGACACCGTCTGTCCCCGCCAGGGCGTGCGCGGCACGGCGGATCTGGTCCTCCGGGGCGGACAGCGTGCCGGGCAGGTTCGAGCCGAAGGCGAGGACGGCCGGCACCGCAGGCTCCACAGGCACGGCTCCATCGGCGCTCATGTGCGCGTCCCGGGGCTCTTGCGCGACCGGCGCGCCACGACCCGCACGTCGGAGAACGGGTGGTGGATCGGCGCGTCCGGCTTGTGGACGGTCACCTCCACGGCGACCACGCCGGCCACCTCGTTGATGCGGTCGGCGATGGTCGCCGAGACGGTCTCGATGAGGTCCATGCTCGGCCCCGAGACGATGTCCACGGCGATGTCGGCGAGGTCGACGTAGGAGATGGTACGGGTGATGTCGTCGTCGGCGACGGCGTCGGTGAAGTCCGTCCAGACCACCAGGTCGACGATGAACTTCTGGCCCTGCTCCTTCTCGAAGTCGTAGACCCCGTGGTAGCCGTAGACCTCCAGGCCGGCCAGTTCGATGCGGTCAGCCACGACGGGCCCTCCATCCTCCAGGTAGTGCGGGTCCGTGGCCGGTGGCCACGGCGTGTGCGACGTCGACGGCCGCGCGGTTGGGTGCCACGTCGTGGACGCGCACGGCCCAGGCGCCGGACGCCGCGGCCAGGGCGCTGACCGCGGCGGTGGCGTCGTCGGCGGACTCCGGGGTCCCCGGCGCACCGTCGTCGCCGGGACGCAGGGCGGTGAGGAACCTCTTGCGGCTCGCGCCGATGAGCACCCGGTGGCCCAACTCCAGGTAGGAACGCATGCCCGAGAGCAGCGCCCAGTTGTCGTCGGCGTCCTTGGCGAACCCCAGGCCGGGGTCGACGATGATGCGGTCGTGGTCGATTCCCCCGTCCTGTGCCTTCTCGGAGAGTTCCGCCAGCACCCGGCAGACGTCGGCGACGACGTCCCCGCCGTGGTCGGCGCGTCCTTCCGCGGACTCGAAACGCTGCGCGCGCCAGTGCATCAGGCAGTAGTCGGCCCCGAAGTCACCGACGGTGGCGTACATCTCGGCGTCGGCGAGCCCGCCGGAGACATCGTTGACGATCTCCGCCCCGGCCTCCATCGCGGCGGCCGCCGTACTGGAGCGCATGGTGTCCACACTGGTCATGATGCCTTCGGCGTGGAGTTCACGGATCACCGGCACCACCCGGGACGCCTCGACGTCCGCCGGCACACGGGTGGCACCGGGGCGGGTGGACTCCCCGCCGACGTCGATGATGTGCGCGCCCGCGGCGACCATCTCCCGGGCGTGCGCCAGGGCGCGGTCGGTCGTCGACCACATGCCGCCGTCGGAGAAGGAGTCGTCGGTGACGTTGAGGATCCCCATCACCGCGGTCGGGAATGCTGGCGTTCCGCTCATGGTGCCTGCCGTGCTCAGTGCCCGCGGATGAGGCTGAGGGCCTCGGCACGGGAGCGGGCGTCCTCACGGAAACCACCGCGCACCGCGGAGGTCACCGTGGTCGCACCGGGCTTGCGGATACCGCGCATCGCCATGCACAGGTGCTCGGCCTCGATGACCACGATCACCGCGTGCGCCTCCAGCTTCTCCGACACGGCGTCGGCGATCTGGCTGGTCAGACGCTCCTGCACCTGGGGTCGTTTGGCGAAGCCGTCGGCCAGGCGCGCCAGCTTGGACAGCCCGGTGACGGTGCCGGAGTCGCCGGGGATGTAGCCGATGTGGGCGTGCCCGTAGAACGGCACGAGGTGGTGCTCGCAGGTGGAGTACACCGGGATGTCCTTGACCAGGACGAGCTCGCGGTGGTCCTCGTTGAAGGTCTTGGCGAGCACCTCCCGCGGATCGTCGTACAGCCCACCGAAAGACTCGCGGTAGGCACGCGCCACCCTCGCCGGGGTCTCCTGAAGCCCCTCGCGGTCGGGGTCCTCACCCACGGCGAGCAGTAGTTCACGCACGGCCGCCTCGGCACGGGCCTGGTCGAAGGGACGTCCGGTACTCAGCGAGACCGGTGCGTTCGCTGCGCCGTTCGCTGCGCCGTTCTCCGGGTCGTGTTCAGTGTCAGTCACGGTGTCGGTTCAGTCTTTCTCGTCAGTGTCGTCGCGGCGGTGATGGCGACCGCCGTCATCCTGGGTCCCGCCATTCTGGGCCCTCAGGTTACGCGTCGGCGCATCGTCACTCGTCCACGGGTTGTCCGGTCGCTCGCTCTCCGGCAACTGGAAACCACGGAGCTCCTGCTCCGCCGGGCCGGAGGCGGGGCCGGACGGTCCCGCACCGTAGCTGCTCTCACCGGGGTGACGTCCGCCCGCGTCCGGGGCCGCCTCGGGGTCGACGCGGTCCTGACCACCCCACAGGTGGTCCGGGTGCGAGGCACCGCTCCAGCGGCCCGGAGCCGACTGCGACGACTGTGACGGTGCGGCGGGGCCGTCCTGCTCGCTCCCGTCGCGTTGCTCCTCGAGTTCGCCGGCCTGCTGACGACGCCGACGCTCGATGCGCGCCTTACGCGCCTCGGAGAAGAAGTCGTTGCGGGCGGGCAGCTCCTCGCCACGCTCGCGGGCCAGCTCGGTGGGGGTCTTCACCGGCTCGCGGAAATCCTTCGGGTGGCCGGCGTCCTGGTTCGGGAAGACGTCGCTGACCTCCACCGGCTCCATGTCGTCGAAGATGGCCTCCAGGTCGGGACGACGCAAGGTCTCCTTCTCCAGCAGCTTCTCCGCCAGGCGGTCGAGGTAGTCGCGGTTGTCGCGCAGGATGCCGTAGGCCACCCCGTGCGCCTTCTCGATGAGCATGCGCACCTGGTCGTCGATGGTGGCGGCCACCGCCGGGGAGTACTCCAGCGAACCCTGACCGCCACGGCCCACGAACGGGTCGCCCTGCTCCTCGCCGTACTTCACGGCCCCGAGCTCCGGGCTCATGCCGTACTCGGTGACCATCGAACGGGCGATCTTCGTGGCCTGCTCGATGTCGGACGAGGCGCCGGTCGTCGGCGAGCCGAAGACCAGCTCCTCCGCCGAGCGCCCGCCCATGGCGAACACCAGCCGGGCGAAGAGCTCCGAACGGTTGTACATGCCCTTGTCGTCCTCCGGCACGGCCATGGCGTGACCGCCGGTACGCCCGCGCGCGAGGATCGTGACCTTGTACACCCGCTCGATGTCCTTGATGCCCCACGCCGCCAGCGTGTGGCCGCCCTCGTGGTAGGCGGTGACCTTCTTCTCGTGCTCCGAGATGATCTTCGTGCTGCGGCGCGGACCGCCGATCACCCGGTCGGTCGCCTCCTCCAGCGCGTCGCCGGTGATCACGTTGCCGTCCACCCGGGCGGTCAGCAGCGCCGCCTCGTTGAGCACGTTGGCCAGGTCCGCGCCGGACATGCCGACCGTGCGCTTGGCCAGCGACCTCAGGTCCACGTCCGGTGCCAGGGGCTTGCCCTCGGAGTGCACGCGCAGGATCTGCTCGCGCCCGGCGATGTCCGGGTTGCTCACCGGGATCTGACGGTCGAAGCGGCCCGGACGCAGCAGCGCCGGGTCCAGGATGTCCGGACGGTTCGTCGCGGCCATCAGGATCACGTTCTCCCGGTCGCTGAAGCCGTCCATCTCCACCAGCAGCTGGTTGAGGGTCTGCTCACGCTCGTCGTGGCCACCACCCATGCCGGCACCACGCTGGCGGCCGACCGCGTCGATCTCGTCGACGAAGATGATGCAGGGGCTGTTCTCCTTGGCGGTCTTGAACAGGTCGCGCACACGCGAGGCACCCACGCCGACGAACATCTCCACGAAGTCCGAGCCGGAGATCGTGTAGAACGGCACACCGGCCTCACCGGCGACCGCCCGGGCCAGCAACGTCTTACCCGTGCCGGGAGGACCGTAGAGCAGCACACCACGCGGGATCTTCGCGCCCAGGTGCTCGTAGCGCTCCGGGTTCTGCAGGAAGTCACGGATCTCGTCGAGCTCCTCGACCGCCTCGTCCGCACCGGCGACGTTGTCGAAGGTGGTGTCCGGGTTGTCGACGTTGAGTTCCTTGGCCTTCGACTTGCCGATGTTGAAGGCACCGCCGGGACCACCCTGCATCCGGGTGAGGAAGAACAGCAGCAGACCACCGATCAGAAGGATCGGCAGCAGCATCACCAGCATCGAGCCCAGCAGACTGTCCTGGGTGACGTTGGTGGAGTAGCTGTCGGCGTCCGACGCCTCGACGCGGTCGAAGACCGTGTCCGCCGCACGCGCAGGGTACTGCGCGGTGACCTGGTCGATGCCGTCCTTGCCGTCCACGCTGATCTCGTTGCGCAGCGTCATCTGCAACTGCTGCTCACGGTCGTTGATCTGCACCTCGGCGACGTTGTTGTCGTCGAACTGCTTCATTGCCACGGACGTGTCGACGTCGTCGTAACCACGCGTGGAGTCGGTGAGCACACCGAAGGCGTAGATGACGACGAGAACCGCGGCGACGATGGCGGCGATCCTCAGAACCCTCTTCTTGTTCATAGTCCCACTAGCGTATCGCAGGACGCGGCGTGCCGTTCCTAGCCGTACACCTAGCTGTACACGCTGGGCCGCAACGTGCCGACCCACGGCAGGTCACGGTAACGCTCGGCGTAGTCCAGCCCGTAGCCGACCACGAAGTCGCTGGGGATGTCGAAGCCGATGTCGGTGGTCTCCACGTGGCGCTGCACCGCCTCCGGCTTACGCAGCAGCGTCACCACCTCCAGGCTCTTCGGCCCGCGACCCCTGAGGTGGTCGACGAGCCAGTGCAGGGTGATTCCGGACTCGATGATGTCCTCGAGGATGATCACGTTGCGCCCCTCGATGTCACGGGTGAGGTCCATGCGGATCTCCACCGTGCCCGAGGACTCCGCCGACTGTCCGTAGGTCGACAGCGCCATGAACTCCATCTGCGTGGGGATGTCCATCGCCCGGGCGAAGTCAGCGATAAAGTAGGTCGCCCCCTTGAGCACGCACAGCAGGATCGTGTCCTCGTCCTCACCGCGGTAGCGGTCGCTGGCGGCCTTGGCCATCTCGGCGATCCGGGCGTGCAGCGTGGTCTCGTCGACGAGCACCCCCTCGACGTCGTCGTGGTAGCAGTTGTCCGGCACGTCGGCGTTCTTGGCGATCATCACGGGGTCCTGTCCTCTTGCTCTAGTACTAGCTTGCTGCCGGTGTCCGTCCGGCGGCGACGCACCACCAGACGACGGGTGTCCCCCATTGTAGAGGTCGGGTACGGTACCGCCACGCCCCCCTGCCCGTGCCAGTCGGCGACCAGCGCGTCCAGCGCGTCCAGGTGCCGCGACGTCAGCGGACCTGCAGCCCCGCCGAGCCACCGCCGCAGGACGCGCCGGCGTAGCGGCGCGGCGCGCCCCGCCACCGCGTCCACCGGCAGCGCCGAGTCCCCGGCGTCCCCCGGTACGTCCTGCAGCACCTCGGCGGCCAGGGCGTCGAGCAGGTCGGCGTCCTGCCGCAGCATCCGCGCCGAGCGGGCCAGCGCCTCGCCCACCCGGTCACCGAGGATCTCGCGCGCCAACGGCAGCAGCTCGTTGCGCACCCGCGAACGCAGGATCTCCGGACTCTCGTTGTGCGGGTCGTGCCACACCGGCAGGCCCAGCTCGGCACAGCTGCCGAGGGTGTCGGCACGCGAGACCCCGAGCACCGGACGTCCCAGCCACGCCGCACCGGCGTCCACCACCGGGTGCTCCTCGGCGAGCTCGCGCAGCCCGGCGAGACTACCGGTGCCCGACCCGCGGGCCAGCGACAGCAGCAGACCCTCGGCGTCGTCGTCGGCGGTGTGCGCGACGAACACGGGACGCCCGTCCGCGTACTCGCCCAGCGCCCGGTAACGGGCCACCCGCGCGCCGGCCTCGCCGGTACCGGTGACCTGCACCCGCACCGTGGCCGCCCTCGCCCCCACCCCGGCGCAGGCCCGGGCGGCGTCCTCGGCGACCTGCGCCGAGGCGTCCTGCAGGCCGTGGTCCACGGTGACGGTGGTGACCTGCAGGCCGGCGTGGACGCAGGCGGCGGCGAGCGCCACCGAGTCGCCGCCGCCGGAGACGCCGCAGACGACCTCGGCGCCGGTGCGTCCGCCGAGACGTCCGGCGTACTCGTCGAGGAACCGGCGCAGACTGCGCCGCACGGCGAGGGTGTGGGGTGTGTCGATCACGGCTGCAGCCCGGGGGGGGACCGTCACGCCGCCGCGCGCAGCGACGCCGCCAACCGGTCCAGGGCGGCGCGTCCTGCGTCCATGTCCGAACCGTTGGACAGGAAGGCGAAGCTCAGCGCCCGGCCGGACTCGGTGGTCACGGTGCCGGCCAGCGTGTTCACCCCGTCCAACGTGCCCGTCTTCGCACGTAGCCAGCCGGCCGCCTGCGAGGCACCGGAGTCCGTACCGTAGCGGTCGACCAGCGTGCCGTCGCCCGCGGCGACCGGCAGGGCGTCCAGCAGGACGCGCAGGTCGTCGTCCGTGCCGGCGGCGGTGATCAGACCGTCGAGGATGCGGGCGTTGAGACGGTTCGCCTCACTCATCCCGGAGTTGTCGCGCAGCACCGCGTCGTCCACGTCGAGGCCCTCCTCGGTCAGCGCGGCGAGCGTGGCCTTGGCCGCGCCCTCGAACGTGGGTTCCTCGCCACCGGCGACGGCGACCTCGCGGGCGACGGCCTCGGCCAGCAGGTTGTCGCTGTGCAGCAGCATGTCGCGCACCCGCGTGGTCAGCGGGGCGGAGTTGACCGTGCCCAGTGGCGCGTCTGCTGCATCTGCCGTGTCTGCTGCGTTCTCCCCGACGGCGACCTCGCTGTCGGAGGTGGTGACCGTGGCACCGTCGGCCCCGAGCGCGGAGGCCAGTGCGTCGCCCACGTCCGCCCCCGGGGTGGTGGAGCGCGGCGAGTAGGAGTCGGTCGGGTCCAGGCGCCCGGCGTCGATCATCACCGCCGACAGCGGGGCGACGTTGCCCATGCCGATGTCGTCGCGCGACCAGGTCTGGTTGAACAGCGACCCGGCGCGCACGGAATTGTCCACGACCACCTCGGTGACCTGGTCCTCCCCGAGCGCCTCGCTGACCTGTGCGGCGAGGTCGTCGATGTTGGCCGGGTCGGTGAAGAAGCCGGACCCCTCGGAGCGCTCCAGGGTGATGTCGCCGTCACCCTTGAGCACGATCTGCCCGGGCTTCGTGCCGCGGTAGACGCGGGTCGCGACGCGGTCGTCGTCGCCCAGGGTCAGCAACGCGGCCGTGGCGGTGGCCAGCTTCGTGGCGGACGCCGGGACGAGCATGTTGTCCGGGTTCTGCGACCAGAGCTCCTCGCCGGTGGCGATGTCCGTGACGTGGCCGGACAGGGTCCCCAACGCCGGGTCGGATGCCGGGGCGGCGAGTTCGTCGCTGACGTCCGGTGCCGCGCCCTCGGTCTCTGCCGCGGCGAGGACCGGCGTGGGCTCCGGGAGCTCCGGGGCGTCCGCCACGGTGTAGGCGTTGCGCTGGTGGATGACCAGGGCGGCAGCCACCACGACGGCCACGACGATGACGAAGGCGAGGATGCCGTAGAGCCAACGGCGCGAGGCGGACTTGCTCATCGGGGCATCGGTGCCTTCCTGCGTGGGCGGGTCGGGTCTGGGCGGATCGGAGCGGTACTGAATCCCCACCAGAGTATCGGACGGCTCCGGGGTCTCCCAGGCTGGCACGCGCCCGGCGGCGCCAGAGTCGCAACAGAGTCGCGGCAGAGTGGCGGTTTCCTCGCCGAAACACTGCGGCGGAGGTGTGCCGGACCGTAGTGTCTGCCCCATGACCACCGAACTGATCACCGCCTCCCGCACCGTCCAGGCCTCCCCCGACGCCGTCTGGGCCGCGGTCACCGACCTCGACGCCATCGGTGAGCGCAGCCCCCAGTGCCGCAAGATGTTCATCCTCGGCGGCACGCCCGGGGTCGGCACCACCACGCTGAATCTGAACCGCCGGGGCGTGCTGTTCTGGCCGACGTGGTCGAAGATCACCCGGTGGAGTCCCACCGAGACCCTGGAGTGGCGGATCCCGATCAACGGTTCGCACTGGCGTTTCGAACTCACCGACAACGGTGACGGCACCACCGAACTGACCGAGTCGCGCATCGTCGACGGTGACACGTCCCTGCTCTCGCGGGTTCTCGTCGCCACGGCGCTCGGCGGCAACGACACCTTCGAGGGGGAGCTGCGGGAGGGGATCGAACAGACCCTGGCGGCAATCGCGTCGAGCGCGGAGCGGGCAGGGTAAACTGACCTCCCATGAGCATCGAAGTCACCATCGAAATCCCCAAGGGTTCCCGCAACAAGTACGAGGTCGACCACGAGACCGGCAAGGTCTACCTCGACCGTTACCTCTTCACCCCGATGGCCTACCCCGCCGACTACGGCTTCATCGACCACACCCTCGGTGAGGACGGCGACCCGCTGGACGCCCTGGTGATCCTGCCGGAGTCCGTGTTCCCCGGCGTCATCGTCGAGGCCCGCCCGGTCGGCGTGTTCAAGATGACCGACGAGGCCGGCGGCGACGACAAGCTGCTGTGCGTCGTCGACGACGTGCGCTACGAGAAGTTCCAGGACATCAACGACATCGCGCAGGACGTCAAGGACGAGATCGAGCACTTCTTCGTCCACTACAAGGACCTGGAGCCCGGCAAGGAGGTCAACGGGTCCGGCTGGGGCGACAAGGCCGAGGCCGAGCGCATCCTCGCCGAGGCCGTGGAGCGCCACAAGTAGGACGCCCCGGACGCACCGGGTACCCCGGGCGTGCTGTACGCCCCGGGCGTCCCCTCCTCCCCCACCGCCGTGACCTCACGGCGGCGGGGGTTTCGTTATTCCGTGGACTCCTGCTCGCGCCACAGCGTGCGGGTCGTCCAGTCGTTGTCAGCGGCGCGGGTGGCGCGCTGGAGATCGCCGTCGGCCAGCCACACGGTGTCCCGGCCGTCCGCCTGCACCTGTACCTGCCAGGTGCACGGCGCACTGAACTCGACCTCCATCGTGAGCGGGTCCAGCAGGTACAGCCTGCGGTCCGTCGTCACCTCACCCGCCTGCGAGGTCGCCACGTGCAGGGACTGCACGGCGAGCCAGGGCCCTGCGGTGGCGAACTCCATGTTCTCGGAGCAGATATCGTCCGGCAGGTGACCTTCGCCGGTGACCTGCAGGTTCGGATCCAAGTACTGCAGGGCGTTGTTCTTCCAGGTCATCACCACATCATCGGTGGCGAGCACGCCTGGGCACCCGGATGGTCCGCTGATCTCATGCTGCCTCATCCAGGTAATGTCCCCCTGCGCGCTGACCCGCCCGAGTTCCAGAACGCCGGTGCGCACGGGGCCTGTGTAGGCGGAGATGGGCGTTTCCGGCTGCCGGGCTTGTGTCTGCCCGTACCGTCCGACGACCCAACCGCCCCAGGCCTCTGGTGCGACAACGACCTCGTGAGGACGCTTCCCGCCCTCCGGATCCTCCTGCAGCGCCGGAGGATCTGCGATCTCGTCCACCTGGACCTCGGAGCCGGGGCCGACGCCGGTGACCAGCAGTCGGCGACCGCCGGTGAGGGAGATCTGGCAGCCGCCGTTGTGCGCTGTCAGGACGCCCGGAAGGTGGATCTGAATGTCACCGATTTTCACCGGCAAGGGCACGCTGTCGGAGGTCCCGCTGGCAACGTCCGTACGCCAAAGCACGGGTAGCTCATCATCGAGACGCCAGAGACTGAGGGCGCTTTCCCGTCCGTCCTCGCCCGTTGCGGTGCTGACGGCGAATCCGTGTTCCCAGCCGGATTCACTCTCCCGCGGCTGCGGTGCGGTGGCATCGTCGAGATCCAGGATCACATGGGCGCGCCACACCCTGCGGTACGCGTGTCCGGAGCCCGAGGCTGGGAACGGTGGCCGAAGATTGGAGACATCTACTTCTTCTCCGTCACCACAGAGCCTGATGCGCCGGACGGCCCCGCGGGTCGGCGGGAAGCGGCCGGTACCGAAGATATCCGGTTCATACCGCAGGCTCCCGGTGACCCGGATGTGGCCGGCGACCGGACGCGGCGCGGACCATTCTGCCGTCCATCCGTCACCCCGGAGGAACGTCGGCCAGCGCGGCCCTGCGCCCCGGTCGACACCACCCGGCCGCGACCCATCCTCGTCCGCCCAGGCGTCCAGCGTGACGACGTCCTCGCTAACCTCGCTAGACTCGCTGACCTCGCTAAAGTGCAGCGGCAGCTCAATCGTGTCGCCGAGGTCCGGGACAGGAAACCAGTCGTCCTCGATCATCCAGGTCGCGATCTCCACCGGCAGTGTCCGGTGACCGGCGGGCG
>JAKDIS010000051.1 GCA_030450335.1 Corynebacterium sp.
CGCATAACCTTGCCAAGGTTAGGGTCGCGAGTTCGAGTCTCGTCATCCGCTCCACCTGAGAGGGCCCGTCGACATGAGTCGGCGGGCCCTCTCGTCGTCGTTGCGGCGACCTCCCTGGGTCCTTGCGGCACCACAGGGGCCGAAATCGAGCGTGGGGTGGATGAATCGACGGGTTCAAACATCCCACGCTCGATTTCCGCCCTTCTGGGTCACTCTCCGCTCTGCGCGCTCGGCCCGGATTCCTGGGGGCGTGGTGATATTCTCGACGGGACCAATCACCAGCTTCCCAGGAGACACTGATGACCACGCCCGGCGACAGCGGCAACGAGAACGGCAACGAGAACGGCAACGAGAACGGCAACAACGGCGGAAACAGCAACGGCGAGTACCGTCCGAACCGGTGGAGCAACCCCGGCGACGGCTCAGCCGGCAGTTCCAGCGCGGGTTCCAGCGCGGGTTCCAGCGCAGGTTCGAACCCGAATCCGGGTGCGTTCCCCTCGTTCGGTGCCCAGCCGCAGTCGGGGGACGACTCCTACGCCTACGGCGCCCATGCCGCACCGTCCGGCCCCGGGCAGGGCGTGGGTACCGGCCAGGACTCCTTCTTCTCCGCGCTGTTTGACTTCAGCTTCACCCGCTATGCCACCCCGTCGATCATCAAGTTCGCCTACGCGCTGGGCTTCGCCTTCATCGCCCTGATGTGGGTGGGCTACGTGCTCTTCGCGTTGTTCGTCCCGGCCGCCGAGCTCGGGGTGGGCGGTTTCTTCCTCGGCCTGTTCGGGATCATCATCCTCACCGTCGGCATGTTGTTCATGCTGATGTCGTTGCGCATGATGCTGGAGTTCTACCTCTCCAACATCCGTATCGCGCAGTCGGCGCAGGCGATCGACCAGCGTCTGCTGGAGCGCGACGACCGCTCCACCGGCCGGCACTGACGTCGTCCGGCCTCGGTAGGCCTCGGTAGACGGCAACCGGCCGACCAGTCGTAGACTGGTCACCATGTCCAGGAGCCCTCGTCCCCAGTACCGGGACGAGGGCTTCGTGGTGCGCACCCACAAGCTGGGGGAGGCGGACCTCATCGTGGTGCTGCTGACCCGTGAACACGGCCTGGTCCGTGCGGTGGCCAAGGGCGTCCGACGCTCGAAGTCGCGCTTCGGCGCCCGTCTGGACCGGTTCTGCCTGGTCAACGTGCAGGTCTATCCGGGGCGCAACCGGTCGAAGCCGGACGGGGGCCTGGCGAACGTCACCGACGCCGTCACCGTGCACACCTACGCCCCGCAGGTCAGCGCGGACGTCGACCGGTTCTACGCCGGCGTGGCGATGCTGGAGGTCGCCGAGCTGACGGTGCAGGGGTCGGGAGAGGACGCCGCGCACGTCGTCGACCTGCTCGACGAGTCGCTCGCCGCGTTCGCCGCACCGGATATTGCGCAGGACGTCCCGGCGATCCCGCCGCGGACGCAGGCGGACCGGTTCGTCCTGCGCGCGTTGGGGATGGCAGGTTGGGCGCCGAGCCTGGTGGACTGCGCGCAGTGCGGGCGCCCGGGCCCGCACCGGGCGTTCCACCCGCTGGCGGGTGGGGCGGTCTGTACGTCGTGCCGTCCTCCCGGGGCGTCGACGCCGCCGGCGCAGTCGGTGCGGGTGCTGTGGCTGCTCTCGCGCGGGAGGGCGGGCGACCTGGCGGCCGTCGCGGAGGTCGCCGCGGCGTCCGACGGCCCCCGGGTGCTGGGTATCGCCCATGAGCTGCTGGTGTCGCACGTGCGCAACCAGACGGAGACCCCCTGCCGTGCTTTCTCGTCCCTGTGAGTGGTGGTCTGGCACAATATTGGTCGTGAGTAGACCTGAGATCCCCGCCGAGTTCATTCCCCGCCACGTCGCCATCGTGATGGACGGCAACGGCCGGTGGGCGCAGGAGCGGGGGCTGCCGCGCACCGAGGGGCACAAGCGGGGCGAGGGCGTGCTGATGGACATCGTCGACGAGTGCCTGGAGCTGGGGGTCGGCTACCTGTCGGCGTACGCGTTCTCCACGGAGAACTGGCGGCGCAGCACCGACGAGGTGCGCTTCCTGATGGGTTTCAACCGGGACGTGCTGCGTCGGCGTCGTGACGAGCTGGACGCCAAGGGTGTGCGCGTGGTGTGGGCGGGGCGCCGGCCGCGGCTGTGGCGTTCGGTGATCTCCGAGCTGCAGAAGGCCGAGGAGCAGACGAAGGACAACACCCGCCTGACGCTGGTCATGTGTGTGAACTACGGGGGACGCGCCGAGATCACCGACGCCACCCGCGCCATCGCCGCGGAGGTCGCCGCCGGGCGGATGAAGCCGCGGGAGATCTCGGAGAAGACCCTGTCGGCCTACATGAACGACCCGGGCATGCCCGACGTGGACCTTTTCCTGCGCCCCTCCGGCGAGCAGCGAACGTCGAACTTCCTGCCGTGGCAGTCGGTGTACGCGGAGATGGTGTACCAGGACGTGCTCTTCCCGGACTTCACCCCGGAGCACCTGCAGGCCGCGGTGCTGGAGTACGCCAGACGTGACCGACGGTTCGGGGGTGTGAAATGACCGCACCGGACGAGACACCGGACGACACACCGGACGCTGCGCCGACGCGGCAGCAGCTCAACCGCTGGCGCCGCTACCTCGCCGACGAGCGCGCGGAGGGTGCGGTCTACCGCGAGCTCGCCCGGAAGCGGACCGGGGAGGAGCGCGAGATCCTGCTGGCGATCGCGGAGGCGGAGTCGCGGCACGAGGAGTACTGGCGTGAGCGGCTCGGCGACGACGTCGGCCTGCCGCGTAAGGCGGGGGTCAACACCCGGTTGATGGCGTGGATGGCGCGTCGGTTCGGGTCGGTGTTCGTGCTGGCGCTGCTGCAGTCGGCGGAGTCGCGCAACCACTACCTCTCCGACGAGGACGCCACCGAGCAGATGGCGGCGGACGAGGCGATCCACGCCGAGGTGGTGCGTGGTCTGGCGGCCCGGGGGCGGGCGAAGATGTCCGGCGACTTCCGTGCGGCGATCTTCGGGGCGAACGACGGTCTGGTGTCGAACCTCGCTCTTCTGCTCGGCATGTACGGCGCGGGTGCCGGGCAGGCGACGATGCTGACCGCCGGCATCGCCGGGCTGCTCTCCGGCGCGTTGTCGATGGCGGCGGGGGAGTACGTCTCGGTGACGAGCCAGAAGGAGCTGCTCGAGGCGTCCCACCCGGACCCGAACGCGAGTACGGCCGTGCCGAAGCTGGACGTGGACCGCAATGAGCTGGAGCTGGTCTACCGCGCCCGTGGCATGGATTCCGAGGCCGCCGGACGCAAGGCGCGCGAGGTGTTCGCCGAGATCGCCCGCCTGGAGGTCATCAAGGACTCCGCGGACACTGCTGACGCTGCGGACGTGGAGTTCGACGCGGAGGTCGACGACGAGGTCGTCGCGGAGGCGGAGTCCAGCGGGTCGGGTCTGTCGGCGGCGGTGTCGAGTTTCCTGTGCTTCGGTGTCGGCGCACTGGTGCCCGTGGTCCCGCTGATCTTCGGCATGGGTGGACTGTCGTCGATCGTGGTGGCGTGCGTGCTGGTGGGCATCGTGCTGCTGGTGACCGGCGCGCTGGTCGGGCTGCTGTCGGGGATGTCCCCGTGGAAGCGGGCGCTGCGTCAGCTGGCGATCGGCCTGGGTGCCGCGGCGGCGACGTTCGCGCTGGGCACGTTGTTCGACGTCGCGGCGACGTAGTGGCGACGTGGCGACGGAGTGACCCGTCCGGGTCTGCCGGTTGCTCAGCCCTTGCGTTGATTCTTCGCGCAGTCGGCGCACAGGCCGAAGACGTCGGCGGTGTGCCCGGTCATCACGAAGCCGTGCTGCTGGGCGACCTCGGCGGCCCAGCGTTCCACCGGCCCGCCGTCGATCTCCACGGCCTTGCGGCAGGACGTGCAGACCAGGTGATGGTGGTGGTGCACGGAGCTGCAGCTGCGGTAGAGCATCTCCCCGCTGTCGTCCTGCAGGGTGTCGATCATGCCCTGGGTGTTGAGCTGCTGGAGGGTGCGGTACACCGTCGTCAGACCGACCTTGTGCCCGCGCTCGGTAAGGGTGGCGTGGATGTCCTGGGCGCTGGCGAACGTCGTCATCCCGTCGAGGGTGTCGACCACGGCGGCACGCTGACGGGTGTTTCGTTGTCCGATCTGGGGTGTGTTCATCGTGCCCCCAGCCTAACCGTTCGCGCCTGCGCGCGGGAAGGAAAAGTCGCGTATTAGCGACATTGCGGGGCATCGTCCTGCAGCCCCGCTGGTGGGACCTTCGGGGGACGGGGAGGCGACGGGTGGTGACCGAGGAAAATGCAGGTGAGGGTGGTTTCTCTGAGGTCGTGGTGTCGGACTTGACAGGGGTGGCTGGGCACCCGTAAATTAAGGCCAGTTCCCCAGGGATGGCTTGTCCCCCCCTAAGTCCATCCCACCAAACGGGGAACAAGGCCCCATCCTCTTCGGAGGACAGCGTGGCCGGGACCCGCGATAACCCCCCCCCTTCGCGGGTCCTTTTTAATGCCTTGATGAGCCCGGCCCGTGCCGGCGGCGGGTGGGGTCGGACCCGCCGGGTGCTTCCGTGTGACGTCCCCGGTATCATGGGCGTGATTGTCTGAACGACCGTCTACCCCACCGTCTTTCGAGGAGTGCCCGGAGCCCATGGCCGCAAGTAACATCGAGACCGTCGTCAACCTCTGCAAGCGCAGGGGACTGGTGTTCCCTGCAGGTGAGATCTACGGCGGTACGCGCTCCGCCTGGGACTACGGTCCCCTGGGCGTGGAGCTCAAGGAGAACATCAAGCGCCAGTGGTGGCGTCACATGGTGACCTCCCGTAAGGACGTCGTCGGTGTCGACACCTCCATCATCCAGCCCACGCAGGTGTGGGAGGCGTCCGGCCACGTGGAGGTGTTCTCCGACCCGTTGGTGGAGTCGCTGTACACCCACAAGCGCTACCGTGCCGACCACCTCCTGGAGGCCTACGAGGAGAAGCACGGCCACGAGGCCCCCAACGGCCTGGCGGACATCAACGACCCGGTCACCGGCCAGCCCGGAAAGTGGACCGAGCCGCGGGAGTTCTCCGGCCTGCTCAAGACCTACCTGGGCCCGGTGGACGACAAGGAGGGCCTGCACTACCTGCGTCCGGAGACCGCCCAGGGCATCTTCATCAACTTCAAGAACGTGATGGGTGCGTCCCGTCAGAAGCCGCCCTTCGGTATCGCGAACACCGGCAAGTCGTTCCGTAACGAGATCACGCCGGGCAACTTCATCTTCCGTACCCGCGAGTTCGAGCAGATGGAGATGGAGTTCTTCGTCAAGCCGGGCGAGGACGAGGAATGGCACCAGACCTGGATCGACGACCGGTTCAACTGGTACGTCAACCTGGGAATCGACCCGGAGAACCTGCGTCTGTTCGAGCACCCGAAGGAGAAGCTGTCCCACTACTCCAAGCGCACGGTGGACGTGGAGTACGCCTTCAACTTCGCCGGTTCGAAGTGGGGCGAGCTCGAGGGTGTCGCCAACCGTACGGACTACGACCTGAAGACCCACGCCGAGCACTCCGGTGAGGACCTCAGCTTCTTCGACCAGGAGTCGGGCGAGCGGTGGATCCCGTACTGCATCGAGCCGGCCGCCGGCCTGGGTCGTGCGATGATGGCCTTCCTCGTCGACGCCTACTTCGAGGACGAGGCGCCGAACACGAAGGGCGGCGTCGACAAGCGCACCGTCCTGCGTCTGGACCGTCGTCTGGCGCCGGTGAAGGTCGCCGTCCTGCCGCTGTCGAAGAAGGAGACGCTGACCCCGACGGCCGAGAAGGTCGCCGAGGAGCTGCGTGGCCTGTGGAACGTCGACTACGACGTCTCCGGTGCCATCGGGCGTCGTTACCGTCGTCAGGACGAGATCGGCACGCCGTTCTGCGTCACCGTCGACTTCGACTCCCTGGAGGACAACGCGGTCACCGTGCGCGAGCGCGACACCATGTCCCAGGAGCGTGTCAGCATGGACAAGCTGCAGGGATACCTCGCCGAGCGTCTCGCCGGCTGCTAGACGGAGGACGGATCCCCTTATGCCGAACCCTGACATCCGCTGGACGGTCCCGTCCGACGGACACACCTTCCCGATCTACGCCGGGCTACCCAGCGACATGGACCGGGTCGGTGAGTATTCCGTGGAGCGCGACGTCGCGTCGATCCGCTTCGGTGGCGACACCTGGCAGCTCGAGGCGGACGAGGGGCCGCGGATGACGGCGACGACGGGTGAGGACACCGGCTCGCAGGTGTTCACCGCCGTGGGGGACGCCAAGACCTTCGGCGCGTCCAAGAACGTCAGCTGCGTCGCCGACCGGCACCGTGTGCTGATCCACGCGGAGTCGAAGAAGGACTTCGTGCTGTTCAAGGCGCCAGAGGATCCGGACGAGCCGCTGGACCTGTCGAATGCGAGGAAGATCGGCCAGTTCAGCTCGGAGAACGGCGGGCTGAAGAACGTGCACGTCTCCTTCGTGGGGTCGGGCAAGAAGCTCCCGTTGGACGTGCAGGTGTTCCTGTCGTGGGTCGCACGGCACGCGATGGAGACCCGGGTGCTGTCCACCACCTGGCGGCTGTCGATCTTCCTGATCGTGCTGATCCCGTTCCTGGTGCTCTACTTCCTCGGGTTCCTCTGAGGTCCTAGCCGACGTCCGTTCTAGCGGACGACACGAAACCGGGCGCAGACCAGCGCCCGGTTTCTCATTGTCTCCACGAGTTCCAGGTCGAGGCGACGGGGGAGCAGGGGAGCGCCGGACCCGAGGGTGACGGGGGCGTACTGGATCCACACCTCGTCGAGGAGACCGGCGTCGGCGAACTGTCCGGCGACATCCCCGCCCCCCACGATCCACAGGTCCTTGTCACCGGCGGCGGACGTCATCGCCGCGTGCACCTCGGCCACCGGATCCTGGGTGAACCGGATGTCCGCGTTCTCGACGCCGGGGAGGTCACGGTGGGTGAAGACCCAGGTCGGCGCACTGTACGGCCAGTCGTCGGCGTTGGCCAGCAGCCATTCGTAGGTGGTGGCGCCCATGGCGAGCGCGCCGATCCCCTCGGTGAACTGCTCGGGGGACATCGGCCCGTCCCAGTCGAAGTCCTGGGACGTCAGCCAGTCCAGTGAGTGGTCGGCGGTGGCCATGAACCCGTCGAGACTGGACGCGGTGAAGTAGTGGGTGGTCATGGAGCCGAGGGTAGTCGGGTACCTCGGTGGGCCTCGAACATGGAGAAACCCAGGCCTCTGATCCCTTCCGGGAACCTGTGACCTGGGTTGGGGGGGGGATGTGGCGCGTCAGATACCGAAGGAGTCGCCGCCTCCACCGAAGCCACCGCCCCCGCCACCGAAGCCACCGCCTCCACCACCGAAGCCTCCGCCGAATCCACCGTTGCCGCTCAGCAGTGAACCGAGCACGACGCCGGCGACGAGGTTTCCGCCTCCGCCACCACCGCGGCCGTAGTAGTTGTTGCGGCGGTTGTACTCCTCGATGTCACGACGGGCCAGCTGGGAGGCCTGGCGGGCCAGGGCATTGGCCTGTTGAGCCGCAGTGAAGGCGGCGCGGGGCTTGGTGTCGCGCTGCTGGTGTGCGGCGTCCAGGGCCTGACCGGCCGACTGTGCGGCCGACCGGGCCTCCACGCCGATCATGCGGCCACGGGTGTGGATGGTGTCCTCGACGGCGCGCAGGTGGTTGGTGGCGTCGGCGATGGTGCGGTCCACCATCCCGAGGGTGCGCTGGTAGTTGTTCTCCGCCCCGCGGGCCTCGTCGAGCTGGATGTCGAGTTCACCGTCGGCGTCCAGCAGCTCGGAGTAGGTGCCCAGCGGATCCTTGTCGCCCTTCTCACGTGCCGCGGCGAGCGCGGTCTTCGCCCGCTCCACCGCCTTGCCCAGTTCCGCGCGGTCGATCTCGGCGTTACTCGCGGCCAGGTGTGTGGCCTCCGTGATCTCCTCGTCGACCTCCTGGATGAGCGAGTCGAGGCTGGCCTGCGCCTCGTGCAGCTGGGATTCGGCGTGCTCCACGGCGGAGAGCTGACTGTCTGCCTGCTTGATCGCCAGGTGTGCGGAACCGGCGGCGTCGATGAGCTCGCCCTGCTGGCCGGCAGGCAGGTTCAGCAGTTCACGGGCACGGGTGATCGCCTGCTCGGCCTCGGAGATCTCGGCCTCGGCGATGTCGGGGTTGTCTGCCACGGACTCGAGCAGCTCCGGGTCGACCTTGCTGGACAGGGACTCCAGGATCTCCCTGGACCGCGGGATCCGCGAGCGCAGCTCCACGGTCTGCTGGAAGAACTTCTCGACGATCTCGGGGGCGTCGATCAGCTTCTCGCGCAGGGTGGCGAAGCGCTCGGCCTGTTCGTCGAGGTTCTCGTCGGCGGTGCCGCAGGAGGAGATGATGTCGATCAGCTGCGCACGTTCCTCGTGCTCGCCGCTGAACAGCCCGTTCTGCAGCCGCTGGTGGGTGTCGTAGGCGCGTGCGAGCGCCTTCTTCGACACCTCCAGGGCCTTGCGTAGGTCGCGGGTTCGCTCTTCACCGAACTCCGCCTCAGCGGTGTCGAGCTCCTGGTGACCCTTGCGGATCGACTCGTCGGTGCTGTGCAGTTCCTCGCTGGCCAGCGTGCGCAGGACGTGGGTGGGCTGCTGGGACAGGTCGTCGGTGTTGTCGGGGGTGATCGTACGGGCGGACTCCAGCTGCTCGGCCTCGTTCTCGTGCTTCTTCTTGCGCGAGTACCAGACAGCGCCGCCGGCACCGCCGACCACGACCACGGCCGCAGCGCCGCCCCAGGCGTAGGTGGAGGCCGGGGTGACGTCGGCGAGAACGTCGGCGACGGCCTGACCACCTGCCGCCCAGTTTCCACCTCCCATGTTGTCTCTGATCGTCGAGTTCACGTCCTCGGTGACGCTGTTGGGCACGCTTTCGCCAGGAACCGTGCTGATTCCTCCCGTTGAGGTGTCAACGACGATGACCAGTCCGTTGTTGATCTGGAGTTCTGACTGCAGTTGGTTCGCCAGGGAATCTCGGTCCTCGACGCCGTCGAGGTACACCAGGTACCCCTTCACCCCGGTCTCGGACGGCCCGTCGGCGAGGGTCTCCTCGATGGAGCTGCGCTCGGAGTCGGAGAGCACGCCTGCCTGGTCCACGACCTGGGAGTCCAGGGTGATGTCGGTGGAGGCGTCGGATTCCGTGGCGGTGCCCTGCGCGAGCACGGTCGTCGCAGCGTCCTGTGCCACGTTCTGGGCCACGTCCTTTGCAGGTGCCGCGGCGGCGGAACCGGCCCCCAGCCCCAGTCCCAGACCGGCCCCTGCCATCCCCGCGACGGCGACCGAGGCGGCGAAGCGCCGGAGTCGGACGGAGGGGGAGGGCCGGGAAAGATTCCGGGAGTGATTCGCAGCATACATGCATCCCACAATAACGAAATCCGCGAACTCGGGTGCGTAGTCTTAGGCCCATGAACGGCAGAACCTTGGGCAGCACCGCAGGACGTACCGCCGGTGCGGGCATACGTGGACTGATCTACATGGTCGTCGGCACGGTCGTCATCGCCATCGTCCTCACGCTCGCCACGGCGGCGCACGTCTGGGCGTACGCCCGGCAGGACGACCGGACGCAGGCGGACACGATCCTCGTCCTCGGCGCGGCACAGTACAACGGCACCCCGTCGCAGTGGTTCGCCGCCCGTCTCGACCACGCCGTGGACCTCTACGAGGAGGGGGTGTCGGCGCACATCACCACCATCGGTGGCAAGCTCGAGGGCGACGTGTACACCGAGGCCGAGGCCGGCGCGGACTACCTGCGAGAGCAGGGCGTGCCGGACGAGGCGATCACCGAGATCAACGAGGGGGCCGACACCCTCGGCTCGGCCGAGGCCTTCGCCCCGGTCGCCGAGGAGAACGGGTGGGACCGCGTGCTGGTCGTCACCGACCCGAACCATTCGCTGCGCGCCACGAGCATGGTCGGCGACCAGGGTGTCGACGCCCACGCCTCGCCGACCAGGCAGGGGCCGGCGGTGTCGAGCCGCAAGGAACAGCTGGACGCGATCATCCACGAGACCGGTGGGCTGATGTACTACCGGGCGACCGAGGAAGGCGGCGGTGACTACACCGTCGACGAAGACTGACGAAGACTGACCACCACTGAGAAGAGGGAGCAGGACCACCGTGCAACGATACGGCTACACCGCCCATGACCTGGACCGGATCATCGGGGTGCCGGGCAAGTCGCTCGGTGTCGACGGCGCGGTGCCCGACGCCCGCGACGACTTCGACCGCGACCGTGCGCGCGTGCTGCACAGTGCGGCGCTGCGGCGTCTAGCGGACAAGACGCAGGTCGTGGGGCCCGGCTCCGGCGACACCCCGCGCACGCGGCTCACACACTCCCTCGAGGTCGGCCAGATCTCCCGCGGCATCGGCAAGACCCTGGGCGTGGACCCGGACCTCGCCGACCTCGCGGGGCTGACGCACGACATCGGCCACCCGCCGTACGGGCACAACGGCGAGCGAGCACTCGACGAGGCCGCGGCGTCCTGCGGCGGTTTCGAGGGCAACGCGCAGACCCTGCGCATCCTCGTGCGCCTGGAGCCGAAGACCGTCGGGCCGGACGGACGCAGCTACGGGCTGAACCTCACGCGCGCGTCGCTGGACGCCGCCTGCAAGTACCCGTGGGGGCCGACGGCGCCCGACGGGACGCGGCGTCGCAAGTACTCCTGCTACACCGACGACCTGGAGGTGCTGTCCTGGATCCGTGAGGGCGCCCCGGAGGGACGCAAGTGCCTCGAGGCCCAGATCATGGACTGGGCCGACGACGTCGCTTACTCGGTGCACGACGTGGAGGACGGCATCGTCTCCGGGCGCATCAGCATGAACGTGCTGTGGGACCTCGTGGAACTCGCCGCCCTGGCGGAGAAGGGTGCGCGCGCCTTCGGCGGCGACCCCGAGGAGCTGCTGGACGCCGCGGACCGCCTGCGTCGCATGCCGCCGATCGCGCGCGCCGCGGACTTCCACGGCACCCTCCAGGACCTCGCCGCGCTCAAGGGCCTGACCAGTGAGCTGGTCAGCCGTTTCGTTACCGCGGCGGTGACCGCCACCCGGCAGGCCCACCTGTCGGACGGCGCCGGTGATCACCGTGTCCCGCTGGGGCGCTACGCCGCCGACCTGGCGATCCCTGCGGAGGTCAAGGCCGAGGTCGTGCTGCTGAAGTCCCTGGCGGTGCTCTACGTCATGGACGAGGGACGCCACCTGGCAGACCAGGAGCGCCAGCGCGACCGCATCTTCCGCGTCACCAACTACCTCACGCAGGGCGCGCCGGGCAGCCTGGACCTGCTGTTCCGTCCCTGGTGGGAGGCCGCCGCGACGGACGCCGACCGCCTGCGGGTGGTCATCGACCAGGTCGCCTCACTGACCGAGGCGCGTCTGGAACGGCTGGACCGGTCGGCCTCGGCGATCAGCGCCGCCTGGGGTTAAGTACCGAGTCAGTCCTCGGCGTCGGGGATGGCGCAGAAGCTCTCGTAGTGGTCGGCGGTGTAGTACCAGACGTCCGGGTCGGTGTCCGTCCCACCGCCGACGACGATGCGCCTCGCCCCACGGTGGTCCAGGCCGGGGGTGGTGACGGTGTACTCGCGGTAGTAGTCGCCGGACTCCTCGGGCAGCACGCCCTCGTAGTTGCCGAAATGCTTGCCGTCGTGGTCGGGGTGGGCGAAGGTGCCGTCGCCGAGGATGGAGTCGATGACCTCGTCGGCGTCCTCGGGCAGCGAGGCCACCGCGCAGGTGTCGGCCTCGCTGCCGGAGCTGCCGGAGCTGTTGTCGCTGCTGTTGTCGTCGGTGACGGCGTCGATGCCGAGGTAGCCGGCGACGAGGACGATCGCGGCGCCGGCGAGACCGCCGAGGACTTTGTTGTTCGGTGTAGCCACGGTGGTCAGTAGACCACACCGGACCACATCCGGTGTATGTGCGGCGGGTTTGGCGCGGGTGGCTATCATGGTCGCATGGCACGAGGGCGGATTCCGGACACCGACATCGCCGCGATCAGGGAGCAGACCCCGATCGAGGAGGTGGTGGGCGAGTACGTCCAGCTCACCCCGGGTGGTGTGGACTCGATGAAGGGGCTCAGCCCGTTCAAGGACGAGAAGACACCGTCCTTCCACGTCCGCCCGAACAAGGGCTACTTCCACTGCTTCGCCACCGGCGAGGGCGGCGACGTCTTCAGCTTCCTGATGAAGATGGAGCACGTCACCTTCCCGGAGGCCGTGGAGCAGTGCGCCGAGCGCATCGGCTTCCGCATCAATTACGAGGGCGGTGGCCCGGTGAACCGGGTCGAGCCGGGGACCCGGCAGCGTCTGGTGGCGGCGAACCGCGCCGCCCACGAGTTCTACATGGAGCGGTTCAAGGATCAGGAGGACGCCGGGGCGGAGACCGCGCGGGCGTTCCTGCGCGACCGTGGGTTCGACGGGGAGATCGTGGACACCTTCGGCTGCGGGTACGCCCCCGCCGGGTGGGACACGCTCACCAAGCACCTGCTGCGCCGCGGTTTCGAGTTCAAGGAGCTGGAGGACGCCGGCCTGAGCCGGATGGGCAACCGTGGCCCGATCGACCGCTTCCACCGTCGGCTGCTGTGGCCGATCCGTTCGGTGGCCGGCGACGTGATCGGTTTCGGCGCGCGCAAGCTCTTCGAGGACGACAACCTCGGCAAGTACATGAACACCCCCGAGACACTGCTGTACAAGAAGTCGAAGGTGCTCTTCGGCATCGACCTGGCGAAGAAGTCCATCGCCTCGGACCACCAGGCCGTGGTGGTGGAGGGCTACACCGACGTGATGGCGATGCACGCCGCGGGCGTGCCGACCGCCGTCGCCGCCTGCGGTACGGCCTTCGGCGAGGACCACCTGCAGATGCTGCGTCGTTTCATGGTGGACGACCAGTTCTTCCGCGGCGAGATCATCTACACCTTCGACGGTGACGAGGCCGGGCAGAAGGCCGCGTTGCGTGCCTTCGAGGGCGACCAGAAGTTCACCGGACGCAGCTACGTCTCCGTCGCGCCGGACGGCATGGACCCCTGCGACGTGCGCATGGAGAAGGGTGATGCGGCGGTGCGGGAGATCGTCGCCGACCGGATCCCCATGTTCGAGTTCGTCATCCGCACGGTGATCCGCGGCTACGACACCCACCACATCGACGGCCGCGTGGAGGCGATGCGCCGGATCGTCCCGGTGCTCGCCGGCATCCGGGACGATGCCCTGCGTGACGAGTACGCCCGCCAGGCCGCCGGCTGGCTGAGCTGGCCGGACCCCACCGAGGTCGTCAGCCAGGTGCGTGCGGAGGCAGCGAAGGGACGCCGCGGCAGCCAGGGCCCGGAGCTCAAGGAGGGCGTGGCGCGTCTGGCACGCCGCTCAGCCGAGGCGGAGAAGGCCGGGGCGGCCGCCGGGTCGAACGTGACCTCGATGCTGAGCCGTCCGGACCCGTCGGACATGTACCTGGAGCCCGCGCGCGAGGTGCTCAAGCTGATGCTGCAGGAGCCGGAGATGGTGGGTTCGGACGCCGACGGACTGCTGCCGGACTCCTTCGAGCACCCCACCTACGTGGCCGTGGCCTCGGCGCTCGCCGCCGCCGGCGGGGTCGGCTCGGTGGGCGAGGGGGGACGCCACGCCGCCGGTGCCGACTGGATCGACGCGGTCACCTCCGCCACCGACGACGTGATGTGCCGCGCGGTGATCAGCGAGCTGGCCGTGGAGGTGCCGCGGTGCGAGCGCGACCGGCTGCAGTTCTACGCCGGTGCGGTGGTCGCCCGGATGGAGGAGCGCTGGGTCGGCATGGAGATCGCCGAGCTGAAGTCACGGATGCAGCGCATGCGTCCGGACCAGGGCGGGGCGAAGAAGCAGGAGTACAACAACACCTTCGCCGACCTCATGGCGTTGGAGAAGTACCGGCGCACCCTGCAGGAGCAGGCGCAGAGCTACGGCGACCTGCGCGGTTAGGCCCGTCGGCGGGCGAACCTGCCCGCCCGTCCGGTGGAGGCGGCACCCGAGCCGTCCTGCTCACTGACGGGGCGGCCCTTGGCGTCGCGCATGCGCGGCTGCTCGGCCTCCACGAAGATGTCCTCCTCGTACTCGGCGGCGTCGTTCTCGAGGACGTCCAGCTCGTCGATCCCGTTTGTGCCGTTGACTCCGCGCACGTCGCGGAGCTCGCGCATGCGCGGCTCCGGGTCGATCCGGTCGGCCAGGGCCTTGCGACCGGCCTGGACGGCGCGACGCGTTGCCGGGGAGTTGACCGCAGCCTCGTAGCCGCGCCGGATCTGCTCGTAGCGGCGGCGTCCGGCCTTGGTGCCGAAGACGTATCCGGCGGCGGCTCCGATGACCAGCTGGATCATGAAAATTCTCTCCTGGTGCGTACTGGGGGCAGGACGGGCAAGGTGACGTTCGACCCCCACCCTACCCCGAGGACCTCACGCGACCGCGGGGAATCATCCGTATCCTCGTGGGCACCATAAAGTCACGGACATGAGGAGAGCAGCCAAGTGAGTACAACGGTCAAGGGAGTCATCGCACGCGGCAAGGGCGCCGAGGTGGAGCTGGTGGATGTGGTCGTCCCGGACCCCGGTGCCAACGACGTGGTCGTACGCGTGCAGTCCTGCGGGGTCTGCCACACCGACCTGGCCTACCGCGACGGCGGGATCAGCGACGACTACCCGTTCCTGCTCGGCCACGAGGCCGCCGGTGTCGTGGAGACCGTCGGTGAGGACGTCACCCACGTCGCCGAGGGCGACTTCGTGGTGCTGAACTGGCGCGCGGTGTGCGGGGAGTGCCGGGCGTGCAAGAAGGGTGAGCCGAAGTACTGCTTCGACACCTTCAACGCCTCGCGGAAGATGACCCTGGCCGACGGCACGGAGCTGGAGCCGGCGCTGGGCATCGGCGCGTTCGCGGAGAAGACCCTGGTCTACGAGGGCCAGTGCACGAAGGTCAACCCGCAGGCCGACCCCTCGGCCGTGGGGCTGCTGGGCTGCGGTGTGATGGCCGGGCTGGGTGCCGCGGTCAACACCGGTGAGATCAAGCGTGGCGAGACCGTGGCCGTCATCGGTGCCGGTGGTGTCGGCATGGCCGCGATCGCCGGGGCGAAGCTCGCCGGGGCGACGACGATCATCGCCGTGGACCTGTCGGAGGCGAAGCTGGAGCGGGCCCTGACGTTCGGTGCGACGCACACGGTCAACCCGTCCGACCTGTCCGGCGAGGGCACCGGGGAGGACCAGCCGGTGGTACAGGCCGTCCAGGAGATCCTCGGCGGGGTCGGTGCGGACGTCGTGGTCGACGCGGTCGGTCTGCCGGCGACGTTCACCCAGGCCTTCTACATGCGTGACCTCGCCGGACGTGTGGTGCTGGTCGGTGTGCCGACCCCGGAGATGACCCTGGAGCTGCCGTTCCTGGACGTGTTCGCCCGTGGTGGGGCGGTGAAGTCCTCCTGGTACGGCGACTGCCTGCCGGAGCGGGACTTCCCGATGTACACGGAGCTGTACCTGCAGGACCGTTTCCCGCTGGGCGACTTCGTCGACGACCGGGTGGGCATCAACGACGTCGAGGCGGCGTTCGAGAAGATGAAGCAGGGTTCGGTGCTGCGTTCGGTGGTGGAGCTGTGAACGCGCAGGGATCGACCGGGGTTTCGGGCAGCTCGGGTACCGGGCTGCGCATCGACCGGGTGGTGACCCACGGGGTCTTCGCCCTGGACGGCGGTGAGTGGGAGGTCGACAACAACATCTGGGTCATCGGTGACGATGACGAGGTGGTCGTCGTCGACGCCGCCCATGACGCCGACGCGATCGTCGACGCGGTCGGGGACAGGACGGTGCGTGGGGTGATCTGCACGCACGCGCACAACGACCACGTGACGGTGGCCCCGGAGCTGGCGGAGCGTCTGGACACGCAGATCCACGTGCACCCGGGTGACCAGATGCTGTGGAACCAGACCCACCCTGGTGTGGGGCACGAGGACCTGGCGGACGGTCAGGTCTTCGACGTGGCCGGGACCCGGCTGCGGGTGATCAACACGCCGGGGCATTCGCCGGGGTCGTGCTGCCTGTACCTGCCGGAGGCGAAGGTGCTGCTCAGCGGCGACACGATGTTCGCCGGTGGTCCCGGGGCCACGGGGCGTTCGTTCAGTGACTTCGACACGATCGTCGAGTCGTTGCGGTCGAAGGTGTTGACGTTGCCGGGGGAGACCGAGGTGTACACCGGTCACGGTGACGCGACGTCGATCGGTGACGAGGCACCGCACCTGGAGGAGTGGATCGCCCGCGGCTATTGATCCGCATACCCTGCAGGGGTATTGTCGGGGGTGAAAGAAATATTTGGATGAAGGAGTGGGACGTGCCTGAGAACCTGTTGACCGACGACGCTGTGGTCGGTGCTGACGCCGGCGCCGGTACTGACGCCGACAAGGGCGGCTGCGGCTGCGGCACCCACACCTCCGGTAGCGCCGGCGACGGGGTGGATGAGCAGGACGGTGTGCACGGCTACAGTGCGGACAAGAAGCGCTACCTCGCCCGGTTGAAGCGGATCGAGGGGCAGGTCCGTGGCCTGCACCGCATGGTGGACGAGGACACGTACTGCATCGACGTCCTCACCCAGGTGTCGGCGGTGCAGTCGGCGCTCAAAGGTGTTGCCCTGGCCCTGCTGGACGACCACATGCAGCACTGCGTGCTGCACGCGGCACAGCAGGGGGAGGACGAGGCGTTGGAGAAGCTCGACGAGGTCTCCGCGGCCGTCGGGCGGCTGTTGAAGTAGGGGAGGGCTGGTGCGGAGTACTTCGGTATTCTCATTGACTGAGAGGCCCCGGGAGACGTGAACCTGGCGTCCCTCCAAGGCAAGAGGAACCCCCGGTCGGTGGCGACCGGGGGTTCTGCTTTTTGTGGGGCCAGCGGGG
>JAKDIS010000165.1 GCA_030450335.1 Corynebacterium sp.
CGACAGGGGCAACGCACCTGCGGGTGTTCGGCGACCGGCTACTGGTCAACTTCCAGCATGCGGTGGGACCGGAGGCGCTGGCATGGGCGCAGAGGACGCGCTGGACAACGTTCGGGCTGCAGTCGGCGTACTCGCTGGGGCACCACACCTCGCGGAATCTGGTGGTGGGGTTGTAGGGGTCGGGCTGCCCCCTGCCAAAGGCTTGCCCTTGAGAGTCAACGTCTATTCAATATGGACCCGATAGCCACCGGGCATTAGGTTGTGTTCCACCACACAACTCAGGAGGACTCCGACGTGGCCACTACTCTCGACTCCGACGCAACCACCCCACCGGACACGGGAAAGAACGCTGGCGATCCGGACGCAGACGGCCCACCGAAACCCCGGGTCCAGCTCGCGGTCGGCGTCATCTTCATCACCGCCGCCATCCTGATGGTCGGCACGGTGTTCCTCGACGCACCGATCGAACTCTCCATGTTCGTCGCGATGGTGGCCCTGATGCTGCTGCTCGCCGTCCGCGGCTTCAACTTCGACGAGATCCAGGACGCGGCCTTCGACGGTATGCGGACGGTTCTCGAACTGGTGATGATACTGCTGTCGGTGGGAATGTTGATCAGTACCTGGGCGCAGTCCGGCACGATCCCGGTGATCACCCGTTTCGGACTGGAGGCGATCAGCCCGAGCTGGTTCTTCGTCACCGCACTGATCCTGTGCTCGATGACCTCGCTGGTCACCGGAACGTCCTGGGGGACGATGGGTTCGGTCGGCGTGGCGCTGATGGCAGTGGGCAGCGGTCTGGGAATGCCGGTGGGGCTGACCGCCGGAGCGATCGTCAGCGGGGCGTACTTCGGCGACAAGATGTCCCCACTGTCCGACAGCACGAACCTCTCGGCCGCGATCACCGGTACTCCCCTGTTCACACACATCCGTTACATGCTGATCACCACGGTGCCCGCGTACATCGGCACCCTGCTGATCTTCGCGGTGCTGGGTTTCACCGTGAACCACTCCGACCAGGAGGACGGCACCATCGACGAGATCATCGACGGGATCAACTCCAGCTACAACACCGGCTGGTACTCGTTGCTGCCCGTGGTTGTCACGGTGGCCATGCTGATCTTCCGCCTGCCGCCCTTCATCGCGATATTCGGCGGTGCAGTGGGGGCGGTGTTCGTGTCACTGGCGACGCAGGGAACCCCGATCAACGAGATCATCACCGCACTGCACTCGGGCTTCACCCTGGACTCCGGCGTGGAGAGCATCGACGAACTGATCTCCGGCGGCGGTCTGCTGTCGATGGCGGGACTGGCGATGCTGTTCCTGTTCGCGGTCGGCGTGTCCGGGCTGCTGAACAAGGGCGGTTTCGTCGGTGTGCTGATCGAGAAGTTCCTGACCTTCGCGAACACCCGCCGTCGGCTGATGTCGATGTCATCGCCGGTGGTGTTCGTGTCGGTCGGCCTGGGCGCGTCCTTCTCCTTCTCCGCGGTAATGTCCGGAACCCTCCTGCGGCCCGCGTACAAGAAGATGGGTCTGAAGAGCCAGAACCTCTCCCGCACGATCGAGGACTCCGGAACCGTCTACGACGCCTTCTACCCGTGGTCCGGCGGCGGAATCTTCGCGGCCGGCGCGCTTGGCGTGGCGACGCTGGAGTACATGCCGTTCATGTTCTTCGCCTTCCTGTCCACCGCGTTCGGCCTGCTGGTGTCCCTGACCCAGTTCAAGGTCGAGACGCTCCCGAAGGATGAAGCGGACGAACGGGCAGACACCACCGACAACCTGACACGGGAGAAGTGAGAATTGACTGCAACAACGGACTCCACCGACCGGACCGCTGTCGTGACCGGCGCCGCCAGCGGCATGGGCCGGGCCACCACGGAACTTCTCCTGGCACATGGCTGGACTGTTCTCGGGATCGATGTGTGCGACGTCGATATCGCCTGCGACAGCCCGGGAGCCAACGGTCCCGGGCCGGGCACCCTGCTGACCGCGAGGGCCGACATCACTGACCGCGAAGCGCTGACCGAGGCTTTCCACGACGCACTGGGGTCACCGGATACGGTCTCCGACCCCCGGATCGACCTGGTGGCGAACATCGCCGGCGTATTCCCCCCGAGCACCCTGGACACCTTCACCGAGGAGCGCTACCGCCTCACCTTCGACGTGAACGTCCTGGGGACGTTGAACGTCATTGCGGCGGCACGGCCGTACCTGCGGCGGGAATCCTCGGTGGTCAACTTCGCGTCGGTGGACGCATTCACGGTGTCCCCGGGCCAACTGCTCTACGGGGCATCGAAGGCCGCGGTGGTGATGCTGACCAAGGAGCTCGCCCTGGAATTGGCCCCGTTCGGCATCCGGGTCAACGCCATCGCCCCCGGCTGGGTGGACACGCCGGGGAACTCGACAACGGGCAGGATGGCGGAGGCCGCCGCCTCCGTCCCCCTGGGACGGGTGACCCAGCCGTCGGAAATTGCGCGGTGGGTGGAAATCATCGGCGGGCCGGACGCGGGGTTCCTGTCCGGCGAGACCGTCGTACTGTCGGGTGCCGACGTCATGCGGTGACGGGCCCCTCCGGGTCGGCTGGTGCGTCCTCCGGCAGGGTCGCCAGACAGTCCAGGATGATCTTCCGGATCACCGCCGCCCCGGGGCTCAGGGTGGCGTTCCGGCGTTTGACGAAGGCGAAGTCCTCCCGCATGTCCGGGGCGATCGGTGACCACTGCAGCTGGTCGGCGAGTCCCACCGCCTCGGCCATGGCGTACGAGGTGACTGTGTCCCCCAGGCCGTCCGCCGCGAGTTCCAGCGCGGTCAACGGCGAGACCTCGACGACCGGCCGGATCTCCAGCCCCTCGCGCTGCGCCAGCTCCATGAGCCGGCGACGGGTGGGGTCGCTGTCGCCCCACTCGACCTCTGGCATGACCAGGGTCGCATCCGATATATCCCGGACGGTCCTCGGCCGTCCGGACGTTGACGGGTCGCTGGAGCACAGGTACATCCGGGGCGACCAGGCGACGGGTTCCATCTCGAGTCCACGGTCGTCGACCGGCAGGGCGACCACGCCTGCCTCGATGCGTCCGTCCCGGATCTCATCGGCGATCTTGATGGAGTTGTCGCCGATCAACTGCAGCCCGACGTCCGGGTACTCCATCCGGAAGCGGGTGACCAGGTCCAGGTGGAAGAGATGGCGTGCGGTACTGAAGGTGCCGAAGGTGACGGTACCGCCGGTGAGATCGCGGGTCGGGGCCACGGACTGCACCGCGGTGGCTGCCGCGGCGAGCAGGGACTCGGCGTGCGGGATCAGCGCGCGGGCCGCTTCGGTGAGGATGAGCGTGCGGTTGGTACGGATGAACAGGCTGACGCCGAGGGCACGCTCCATGCGCCTGATCTGCTCGGAGAGGCTGGGTTGTGCGATGTAGTTGGCGTCCGCGGCCGCGGAGAGGGAGCCGTGCTCGACGGCGGAGAGGAAGTAGGCGAACTGTTGCAGGGTGATGCCGGTTGCACCGGGGCTGTTGGGGATCTGCACCATGGCGCCCACTCTAATCTAGGCAATACCTAGAGCGGATGAAGTAACAAAGGCCTTCCCTTATTTTGCGGGGGAGACCACCATGGACCCACGGGCGCACGGACGCCTCACCGGAATGAAGGAGGAAGAACCATGGGACGCTACTGCATCATCGGCGCGGGGGCCGCTGGATTGTCGGCGACGAAGCTGTTCCTGGATGCCGGACATGACGTGGACTGCTTCGAGGCATCCGACGTGCCAGGTGGCCACTGGAACACGGATTACGACGCGCTGCACCTCATCACGGCGCGGGACCAGACGCACTTCCCCGACTTCCCCATGCCCGACTCCTACCCGCACTTCCCGAGCCGGGACCAGGTGGTGTCGT